>NZ_JBAWTG010000002.1:0-270866 GCF_037106235.1 Methylobacterium nigriterrae
CACCAACCCGGGCAAGATCCCGCTCGAGCTGATCGAGGTCCAGGTCGGATCCTACACCGGAGAAGACGATATCGTCCGCCTCGAAGACGTCTACGGACGATAAATCGCCAGCGCCGTCAGGCCGGCTTCGAGTTGCGGAGATCCTCGACCCAGCGCGTCGCGGAAGCGAAGGGCTTCAGGTCCCCGGTCTCGACCCGCAATTGCGGGTTGGAGCCAGGATCGTCGTAGAGGACGTCGCGCCAGCGTCGCACGAAGCGGGCGATCTCCGAGCCCGGCACCGGGACGTCGTCCGGAGCCGGGCGGACGAACTCCGCGAAGGGCGTGTAGACGGTCCGGTAGCCCAGAAGGCCCGTGCGCAGGCAGAGATCCGCCTCCGCGAGGAGACCCGAGAAGCCGGGATCGAAGCCGTTCGCCGCGTCCAGGACCGCCCGCCGGGTGGCGAGGATGCCGCCCCCGACCATCGCGCAGTCGCGCGGCAGCAATGCCCAGTCGCCGTAGGTCGGGGCGCTGGCGGGCTGCCCCCGCCACAACGCGCACAGCCCTTGCTCGGGATCACCGACGAGACCCGCCTGCACCACGCGGCCCGCTCGATCGATCGTGCGGGCGCCGACCACGCCGACGCTGCGGTCGGCCGCGTAGTTCACGAGCGCATCGAGCCAGTCGGGCGTGCCGGGCTCCAGGTCGTCGTCGAGAAAGACGATGAAGTCCGTCTCGGCTGCGCGCCAAAGGCCGTTCAGCCTCGCGGAGCTCGAGCGATCGGCGAGCGGGACCTCGCGCAGGCGGATCGGATCGCCGCGGCCCGGGGCGACGTCGGCTCCGTCGGCGACGAGAACCTCCAGGCGATCGGCCGGCCAGCGGCCTCGGCGGATCGCCTCCAGGATCCGGGCGAGCCCGAGCGCCTGATCCATCTCACG
Organism: Methylobacterium nigriterrae; assembly: GCF_037106235.1. Taxonomy (NCBI): domain Bacteria; kingdom Pseudomonadati; phylum Pseudomonadota; class Alphaproteobacteria; order Hyphomicrobiales; family Methylobacteriaceae; genus Methylobacterium; species Methylobacterium nigriterrae. Next base: position 915 of record NZ_JBAWTG010000002.1, read on the forward strand.
ATGTTTGCCGGACACGATCAGCGTCACGTCCGGGTGATCGGCAAACCGGCGCTGCGTCCGCAGGGACGCCGGGACCCGCCCGGGCAGGAGCGCGACGTCCGCCTGCAGGCGGTCCATGCTCTTCACGAGCACCTTGCGACGGGCGGCGATCGGCGCTTCGCGGCGCGGGCCCGCGCAGGCCTGGAGCGTGCGCGGGATCCGGGCGACCGCCAGCCCGGCGGCCGCTGCCTGCAGGACGAGCTCGTACCACGCGCCCTCCCGCCGCCAGCCGACGGTGAGATCGATCGCCTTCAGGGCCGAGGCCCGCAGGATCAGCGGAAAGCCGATATAATCGGTGCTTTCGAGGAGCGCCCGGTTGAAGGCCGGCTTGCAGAACGTCGTGAGCGCATCGCCGGCCCCGATCAGGATCTCGTCCCCGTAGAAGATGGCCGCATCCGGTCTCTCTGCGAGGGCGCGCCGGACAACGTTCGCAATGTCCGGATGCAGGACGGCCTCGGCAGGCGCCACGAGGAGAATCCGCTCCGGGCCCTCCGCCATCGCGGTCAAGGCCGCTGGGTCGAGGGGACCGAGGCGCTCGTCGAGCGCGACGGGCACGAAATCGGGGGGCAACACGGCGCCGGACCAGCCTGGTCCGGCCGGACGATGCAGCGCTGGCTTCGTGAAGACGCGGTCGAGGAACGGCACGGAACGATCCTTCGTCGGCGCGCGGCGCGCGGGTCCTTCAGGCGAACAGGGCGCGGACATGGCGCTCGAGGCTGCGCCCGACCGTCTCGGCCGAGAGCTGCGCCCGGATCCGCCCGGCCGCCGCACGGCCGAGATCGCCCGGTCCGGCGGCTGCCTCGGCGGCGGCCGCGAGGGCGCGAGCGAGTTCCGCCTCGTCGACCTCGCCCCACAGGCTGCCGCTCCGGTAGGGCCCATTGTCCTCACCGAGCATGGTGACGGTCGCTCGCACGGGAAAGCCGCAGGCGGCATCGAGGACGTCGCGGCTCCCGCCGTAATCGGTCGCGACGACGACTTTCCCGAAAGCCATGGCCTCGGCGATGGTGAGGCCGAACCCCTCGGACGAATGGGGCGAGGCGTAGATGTCGGCGAGCCCGAGCAGGGTTTCGAGCTGATCCCGCGTCAGGGGACGGTCGATCAGCACGGTGTCGTGCTCCTCGCCGACGAGCCGCGTCAGGGCCTCGCCCTCGCTGCGCACGTGGAAGATGTGCTTGGTCTTGAGGACCAGCTGCCAGCCGCGGCGCGCGAGCCCCGCGGCCCGGAAGGCGCGGATCAGCGCGTAGGGGTTCTTGCGGGCGAGATAGCTCGACCCGTCGAAGATGTAGAGGACGATGCGCCGGTCCGGGTCGAGCCCGAAGGTCCTCCGAAGCCGCTTGGCGGCAGCGCGCGAGATCGGATCGGGGCGCTCCGGCTCGACGACGTAGGGCACGACATCGATGGGGCGGTCGGTATACTGCCGGAAGATGTCGGCGCAGAACGTGCTCGGCGCCAGGATCGCGTCGACCTCGCTCAAACCCCGCATCCAGTGGTCCGGCACGATCGAGGTTTCCCAGACGTACAATCCGACGCGCCGCGTCGCGGCCCCGATCTCCTGCCTCTGCCCGCCGGTCAGCATCACGTCCCAGGCTTCCGGGTTGAGATGCACCAGGGCGACGTCCGGGGGACCGGCGAAGTCGCGGGCCGTGCAGCTCGGCGCCGTGCGCTGATGCGTGCCCCAGGGCGGCTTGACCGGGTGGAAGGCGCAGGCGAGACCGGTTCGCCGCAGGGCCGAGACGTAGCTGCGGCTCGCCGCACCGAGACCGCTCGCGACGTTCCAGGGCCCGTAGAAGCCGACCCGGATGGGCTCGCGCGGCGCGGCCGCGACCGGCTCGAGGCGGCCCCAGACCTTCGGGTCGCTGCGCACCGCGGCATCGCGTGCGGTGCGGTCGATGCCCTGCGCCGCGACCCAGGCCTTCGCGGCCTCGCCGCCGAGATCCGCGTAAGCGCCCGCGACGAGAGAGGCCTTGATGAAGGGGAAGCCCTGCTCCGTCAGGCTCCTCCACGCGAACATCGAGCGGTTGCCGTCGCCGGGCGCGCTCGGGAACAGGGCCCGGCAGCGCAGGCCTGCCGCGCGCATCCGGCTCGCGAAGGCCAGCTCGTAGCGCTCGATGACCTCGGTCTTGTCGTCGAGGACGGCGATGTCGTGCAGGAAGCCTTGCAGGGCCCAGCTCGACAGGGCTCGCCGCTTCACGGCCAGGAAGAAGCTCTGAAGGTGCCAGCCATGCTCGTGGCTGTCGGTCGCCGCGACGATGTCGTCGTCCGATGCGCGGATCCGATCGAGCAGGCGCGGGAAGTCCGGTCCCGGCGCGGGGCCGAGCAGGCTGTCGTTGAGGAGATAGAGGATCGCGCTGTCGGACAGGCGCTCTTCCTCCTGCAGGACATGCGCCCAGGCCGCGAAGTCGAACCCAGCATTCTCGCGCAGGTAGACGGCGGAGCAGCGATCGAGCAGCGAGCGCGGGATGCCGGTGCTCGCCTGATCGGCTGCCACGACCAGCACCACGTCGATGCCGGCCGCTGCGAGCGCGGCGGCGTAAGGCTCGACATGGCCTTTGATCAGGCCGTTCGGCGCGTGCGTGACGAGGAGTGCGGCCTCGTCCGCGAAGGCCTCGGCGCGTCGCAGACAGACCATGCGGGCCCCCGCGGCCCGGCGCCGCGTCTCGAAGGCCGGGTCGAGGCTTCGGACGGCGCGCCCTTCGGAACGGCCCCGCTCGACGTAGTGTGCGAGTGGATTGTCCAGGCCGGGGCTCGCCTCCTCCGCCGGCTCGTACCGGAGCGCGTCGAAGTGGACCGAGGGGCTCGTGCGCGCGCCGCCCTGGTCCAGAAAATGCCGAAGCAGGCCGCCACGCGACGGCGGCACGGCGGCGGCGTCCGGATAGGAGGCGCGATACCACGCGGGATCGAACAGCGGAGAGGGCCGCAGGTCCGAGGCAAGGCCGCGGGCGATGTAGTGCCGGAGCGGATTCATGCCCGCCCGAACCGATTCGGGGTAAGATCGCGTGTACCAGTCGGTATCGAAGACCGGATTCGGGCGGTGGCCCGCCGCCGCGCCGCGGGTCACGAAATGCCTCAGAGCATCGCCGGTCCCCGTCACGGCCTCGGGATAGCGCGCGGCGTACCATGCCGCGTCGAACAGGCCGGATTCCCGGATGATCTCCATCGTCCGACGCAACGCACGATCCGGCATCCGACCGGCGCCATCCGTGTCCCCTGCCTGTGTTTGCCGGAAGCGATGCTCCAGGGCCGACATGCCCGCCGGGACCGCGTCGCGATTCTCGGCCAGGTAGCCCGCAAGATCGAAATTCTCCGACGGGCTGAGGCGTGTCCCGCCGTGGCGGGCATAATGGACGAGCGGGTCGGCGGCTGCCTCCGCGTCGCCCGAATTGGCGCGCGCGTACCAGGTGGGATCGAACAGCGGGTTCGGCCGCCGCCCCTCGCCGACACCGTGATCGAGATAGTGAAGCAGCGGGTTCGCGCCGGCGGCCTCCACGTCCGGGTACGCGGCGAGGTACCAGTCGGCGTGGAACAAGGGATGCGGCCAGCGACCCTCCCGCGCACCCCAGAGACAGAAATGGCGGAGCGGGTCGAGCCCGGCGGTCCGCACGTCCTCGTAGCGCTCGAGGTACCAAGCGGCATCGAACAGCCCGGATCGCGCCACGCGCTCGCACTCGGCCGCGCGCAGCCTGGCCCGCCGCTTCGCCGCGGCCGGCGCGGCGAGCCGCGCGACGGCCGCGGCGGCGGGGGATCGGCGAACCCGGATCGGCATGCGCGCTTCGGTTACCTTCCGCTCGCGGAGCCGACAGGTCGAACCACGCGGGCGGCCATGCCGGCACGGCGAGGCCGGCGTCCGCTTGGCCCGTCAACGTGCAGCGCGCTCGTATCGGATCCGGCAGCGATGTCCCGGAATTCCCGGAATCCGGGGTTCATCCTGCGTGACGCCCGCACCTGTGGTGTCCCGTTCACGTCGAGGCGCCGGACCGGGGTGAGGCTTCGCGGCAGGTGAATGCGGCCGGCGCCACCCCGCACGGCCGACAACCGTTGCGCTGCCGCGACCTGTTTCGGCATCGTCGCGGCGAGGACGGGCTTCGGCGCGTCAGAGGCAATCATGGCCGACGCCGCGCCGTCGCGATCCGGACCGCAATGTCTGCCGATCGAGCAGAACGATGACCATGCGTCGCGCTGAGATCCCTCACCGGCTCTCGCCCATTTGCTCGGGGCGCCGGCAGAGTGATGTGCCCCGAATGCGAGATCGGGGCAACCGGCCCGTCGCGGTCCGACGACAGGAGATCGCGCAGCGAACCCCTCTCGGACCAGCGAAGGACCTGCTCGGCGATTCAGGCGCTTCTGGTCTCGGACTCCCCGAACAGGATCTCGTGCGTGACGGGATCGTAGAACTGCATCAGGGTCTGCACGAACTCGGCCGCGTCGAGACCGAGAGCTTCGGCCCAGATCCGATAGCGGTCCGGCGGGATGCGACCGCGGCCAGTCTCGAGCTGCGAGACGAAGGTATAGTATTCCGCTCCGATCAGCGCAGCCAATTGCCGCTGCGAGAGACCACGCGCCTCCCGCAACTCCCGAAGCCAGCGCCCGCCCTCGCGGCGCAGCCCTTGGACCTCTTCCGAGGCGAGCCGTTGCTGATGCGCGTACATGGATCTTCTAAGCCCGACACGGGCGGCGAGAAGCACACCCTCAAAACTGAACAGTGAAGCCTATACATCTTCTGCCGAGTGCGTCCAGTCCCAAGTGCCTTTCGCACCGACTTTCGCGCGCGGTCATCGTCGCTTAGACGATTGAAACGACTTGTCTTTATGCAATTTCGGGTTGTGTTCCCGATGCGCAATCCGGAACGCGCCGACGCGGTACACCCGCGCCGCCAGGCCCGATTCGTCGGAAGGGTACCGCGACGGCAGCGCCGCCACCCATGCCAACCGCAGAGCTGGACCGGAAGCCCATCGAGCGGCGCCGGCATAGTCGAAGCAAGAATCAACCGCTTGTTGCATTTTTCGACGAGCAGCCTAGCTGAAGGCAGCGCCGAACGGAGGGTCCGGCGGACCTGAACGGGCGAGGCGACCGCCCGCTGTTGCTCCTGAGAGACAAAGATCGAACCATGGCTACCAGGGCTGGCGGAAACGTGATCAAATCCCTGTGGGGTATGGTCATAAAGCGAACATTCTGTTAGGTCAGTCGACCCGACCGGCAGCCACTTTTCAAGGCTGCGGCTGCTTGTCGGCGCTCCGGAGAACTCAGTTTTTCGGTATCTGGCGAAGGAAAGATTGCAGTCCGGCCAAGCTTGTCCGTTTGTGCGTTCAGCAAACCTTAATCCTTCGTACACTCTGAATCCTTCGACGTGTCGTCGATCGCCATAGGTCCACAGAATGAGCACTAGGGGCATGGGCGCAGGACCTTCGATATTGAAGGACGGCATCAAGGCGACGCGGCCGGTCTTCGTCACCGCCATCGTATTCAGCTTCTTCATCAACTTGCTGATGTTCGTCAGCCCGTTGTACATGCTGCAGATCTACGATCGCGTGCTCGGCAGCCGCAACGAAACCACCTTGGTCGGCATCACGGTCATCGCTGCGTTCGCTCTTGTCGTCTATGCGCTTCTCGAAATGCTTCGCTCGCGCCTGCTCGTGCGCGGTGGCATCCTGTTCGACGAGAAGATCGCGAGCCCGATCTTCGGAGCGGTCCACCGGGGCAACCTGCGCAATCCCGAGGGCGGGCACGCCGTCGCGCTGCGCGATGTCGATGCGGTGCGCGAGTTCCTGACCGGCAGCGGCCTCCTCGCCTTCTGCGACGCGCCCTGGACGCCGATCTTCCTGCTGGCCTGCTTCATCCTGCATCCCTGGTTCGGCTGGATGGCGATCATCGGCGGCCTCGTGATCTTCGCTCTCACCATCCTCAACGAGGTCGTGACGAAGCGCGAGCTCGCGGCAGCAGGCCAAGCCTCGAACGCGGCCGGGCAATACGCGCAGGCGACCTTCCGCAACGGCGAGGTGCTGCAGGCCATGGGCATGCTCGGCGCGCTGCGCAGCCTCTGGGGCCATCGCCACCGCGAGGTTCTCGCCCTCCAGGCAGTGGCGAGCGATCGCGCCGGCCTGATCGTCGCGTCGACGAAGTTCGTCCGGATGTTCCTGCAGACGCTGATCCTCGGCGTCGGCGCCTACCTTGCGATCCACCGGGAGATCTCGCCGGGCTCCATGATCGCCGCCTCGATCATCATCGGGCGCGCGCTCGCGCCCGTCGAGCTGCTCGTGGCGAACTGGAAGGGCTTCACGGCGGTGCGGGCGAGCTACGGCCGCCTCGTGCGCCTGATCGAGCTCGCGGGGCCCGAGCCCGAGCGCATGAACCTGCCCCGGCCGAAGGGGCAGATCGACGCCGAGAACCTCGTGGTGACGGCGCCGGGCAAGCAGCAGGCGATCGTCCGCGGCGTCAGCTTCCGGCTGGCACCCGGCACGATCGTCGGCGTCGTCGGCCCGAGCGCGGCCGGCAAGTCGAGCCTCGCGCGCGCCGTCACGGGCGTCTGGCCGATCATCGGCGGATCGCTCCGGATCGACGGGTCCGACCTGTCGCACTGGGACCCGCAGGCGCTCGGCCGCCATATCGGCTACCTGCCCCAGGACGTGGAGCTCTTTGCGGGGACCGTCGCCCAGAACATCGCCCGCTTCGAGGAGATCGACGAGGCGGCGGTGATCGCGGTCGCCCAGAAGGCGGGCTGCCACGAGCTGATCCAGTCGCTGCCGGACGGCTACAACACCCAGATCGGCATCGGCGGGCAGGCGCTCTCCGGCGGCCAGCGCCAGCGCATCGCGCTCGCGCGCGCCATGTACGGCAACCCGAGCTTCATCGTGCTCGACGAGCCGAACGCGAGCCTCGACGCCGCGGGCGAGGAGGCACTGATGCAGGCGGTGCAGGAGCTCAAGCGCATGGGCACGACGATCATGATCGTGACCCACAAGGTGAACATCCTGACCGCGGTCGACGCCGTCCTGGTCATGAACAGCGGCACCGTGCAGGCCTACGGGCCCCGCGAGGAGATCCTCGGCCGCGTCGCCGGCCCGCGGGTCGTCCCGACGCCCGCACCGGCCGTTGCCGGAGCGCCGGCGGGACGGCTCGGCATGGAAGGCCAGCGGGCAGCAGGTTGAAGGCCAGGTAGACGGTGATGAAGATCAAGCTTCCGGCGAAGATTTCGCTCCCGAGCGTCGAGACCCTGAAAACCGCGATCGAGCGGGTGCGCGAGCCCGTCGGCGAGCCGGCCGGCTCCTCCGCGGCCGTTGCCAACGCGCTGCGCCAGCCGCCGCGCCTGACCACCTGGAAGCACCACGCCATCGCGGGCTACGCGCTGATCTTCTCGACCTTCGGGGTGATGGGCGCCTGGGCCGCGGTGGCGCGGCTCGACCGTGCCGTGGTGAGCCCGGGCACGATCACGGTCGAGAACAGCCGCAAGGTCGTCCAGCACTACGAGGGCGGCATGGTCCGGGAGATCCTGGTCAAGGAGGGGCAGACCGTCCAGCAGGGAGAGACGCTGCTCCGCCTCGACCCGGTTCAGTCACGGGCGAGCGTCGACCTGTTCCGGGGCCAGCTCGACGCGACTCTGGTTCTCGAAGCGCGTCTGATGGCGGAGCGGGACGGGGCTCGTGCGCCGGAACTGCCGCAAGAGATCGTCGCCCGCCGCGACGAGCCCTTCGTCGCTCGGGTGATCAGCGACCAGACGAACCAGTTCAAGGAGCGGCAGGCCTCCCTCAAGGGCCAGATCGAGCTGCTCGAAGCGCGCGTCACGCAGCTCAACACCGAGATCAAGGGCCTCGCGGTCGAGAAGGCCTCGGTGGAGGAGCAGGTCGGCTTCATCAACCAGGAGCTGACGGGCCTGCGCTCCCTGCGCGAGAAGAACCTCATCCCGCTCTCGCGCCTTCTCGTGATGGAGCGCGAGCGCACCCGGCTCGAGGGCGTGATCGGCCGCTCGATGGCCGACGCCGCCAAGGCGCAGAACGGCATCGGAGAGGCGGGCCTGCAGATCACGCAGATCAAGCAGAAGTTCCAGGAGGACGTGGCCGGCCAACTTCTCGAGGCGCGCCAGAAGATCTCGGAACTCCGCGAGAAGCTCTCCGTGGCGCAGGACGTGCTGAAGCGCCTCGAGGTGAAGGCGCCGCGCAGCGGCGTGGTGCAGGCGCTGAAGGTCTACACGGTCGGCCAGGTCATCCGCTCGGGCGAGCCCCTGATGGAGATCGTGCCGACCGATGACAAGCTCGTCGTGCACGTGCAGTTCGCGCCCAACGACCTCGAGACGGTGCATGCCGGCATGCCGGCCGAGATCAAGTTCCCGACCTTCCACTCGCGCCGGATCCCGACGATCCTGGGCAATCTCGAAACCGTCTCGCGCGATCGCCTGATCGACGAGACGACGCGGCAGCCGTACTTCCTGGGCATCGTCGAGATCAGCAAGCTGCAGATCCCCGACATGATGAAGGACCGCCTCGTGGCCGGCATGCCGGCCGAGGTCGTCATCACGACCGGCGAGCGCACCGCCCTGAGCTACATCGTCTCGCCGTTCTTCGAAGCGATGGGGCGCTCGTTCAACGAGCATTGAGGCCGTCGGCCGGCCGCATCGGAGATCGCGGGCGCCCGCAGACTGATGGGACGTCCCCTCGACGGCGTGCAGGGCCGGCGCAATCGGCGGCCCATCCCGCTCCGGGCACGACGCCGCCGGCACCTGTGCGGGGCCTCCCCCTCATCCTCAGATTCGCCGCTTTCGCCCGGCACTCGCTGCCTGGGGCGCCGGCGGCGCCGGGAGTGAGCTTGCGTCCGTGATCCGCTTCGAGAACGTCACCAAGATCTACCGGACGGACGGCCATCGCCGCACCATCCTGGAACGGGTCTCGCTGACGCTCAAACCCGGCATCAGCTACGGCATCCTGGGCATCAACGGCGCCGGCAAATCCACCACCATGCGGCTGATCGGCGGGACGGAGGAACCGACGAGCGGGCGCATCAAGCGGGGGCTGCGCGTATCGTGGCCGCTCGGCTTCGGCGGCGGCTTCCACCCGCAGATGACGGGGCGCGACAACGTGATCTTCGTGGCTCGCATCTACGGGGAGGATCCCCGGCGCGTGCTCGAATTCGTGGAGGATTTCGCCGAGCTCGGCAGCTACCTCGACGTGCCGATCCGAACCTACTCATCGGGCATGGGCGCGCGCCTCGCCTTCGGGATGAGCATGGCGATCCCCTTCGACTGCTACCTCATCGACGAGGTGACGGCTGTCGGCGACGCGCGCTTCGCCAAACGCTGCAACGAGGTCTTCGCCTCGCGACGCGAGACCGCGGACGTGATCATGGTCTCGCACGACATGGAGACGATCCGGTCCTGGTGCAGTCAGGGCATCGTGCTGCTCAACGGCCGCGCCATCATCTACGAGGACGTCAACGACGCGATCGAGGTGTATCGCCGCCTCAACGCGTGAGAACGGACACGGTTTTGCCGCGCGAGGGTGCCACAGGGCATCGAGGATGCCTGCCCCGCAGGCAACGGAACCACCAGGACCGATGACCGTCGAGATCCGCAATCCGCAGGGCCAGCCGCTCACTACCGCGGACCGGTCGGCAGCCGTGGCCGATTCCCTGCGCCAGATCGCGCGGCTGTCGCGCTTCGCCGACCGCAAGAAGGGCATCCGCTCCTATCCGAGCCACGTGAAGAGCGATCCCTGGGTCCCGATCCTGTTCGGGCTCTGCTTCGTCCTGCCCACGCTGATCGGCATGATCTATTACGGCCTGATCGCCTCGGACCGCTACGTGACGGAGGCGCGCTTCGCCCTGCGGCCGGCCATCGGCTCCGTCGAGAAGGCGAGCCCGGACTCGGTCGGCACCAACAGCGGCGTGCCCCACCAGATGGTCGCCCAGGACACCCTGATCACCTACAATTACATCCTGAGCCGGCCGATGATCGAGGCCGTATCGGGCGAGATGCCGCTCCGGGACATGTTCACCCGCGCGAGCATCGACTACCTGTCGCGCTTCAATCCTGAGAAGCCGATCGAGAAATTCCTGAAGTATTGGCGCAGCCGCGTCGACGTCGAGATCGAGCAGGGCTCGGGGATCATGACGCTCAGCGTCAACGCCTTCGACCCGGCGGAGTCGCTCGCGATCACGCGGGCGATCCTGAAGGAGAGCGAGCGCATGGTGAATGCGCTCAGCGCGACGGCGCGCAATGATGCGGTTGCCGAGAGCAACCGCGAGTTGAAGCTCGCCGAGGAGCGCCTGACCAAGATCCGCATCGCGACACGCGATCTGCGCAACCGCGAGGGCGTGCTCGACGCGCAGAAGACGAACGAGACCAACCTCAAAATCATCCAGGAGTTGCGCACGGCGCGGATCAACCTCGCGGTCCAGCTCACCCTGGCCCAGCGCGATCTCGGCCCCGAATCACGCCGCATCCTCGACCTGAAGACGCAGATCAAGGACCTCGACGACAACATCGCCCGGATCGAGCGCCAATCCGCCAGCCAGGATCCCGAGCAGAAGCGCCTCCTCTCCGATGCGCTGACCCGCTTCGAGACGCTGGAGAACGAGCGCAAGGACGCGGAGAAGTACTATGCCAAGGTGCTGGCCGCGAGCGAGCGGGCCCGTATCATCGCGGCCCGCCAGATCGAGTTCTTCAGCCTGATCGTGGAGCCTGTCCTGGCGCAGTCGGCCCAGCAGCCCCGCACGCTCCTGATGATCAGCCTGATCGCGGCGGGCTCGGCCGTGATCTTCGCCGGCGCCCTGTTCGCCCGCAAGCAGATGGTGTGAGAGCGGGGATACGGCGCCGAGACGGATCCCGTACCCCACCCGATCCGCGCTTTTGCGGGGCGCGCACCGGGAGCCGGGCGGCGCGCCGATGCTGTCCGCCGGTCGCTCAGCGCCCGGTCGGATCGAGCGTCCGCTTCGAGCCCGCGCTTCCCGGCATCCGCCCCTGGTCGGCCGGGAACAGGGTATGGCCGCTCTCGGTGTCGAGGCCGGTCGTGGTCGAGCCCGCCGCTCCGATCGCGGTCGATCCGATCTCCTCCGTTGCCGGCCGCGCCGTGCCGCCGGTCCAGCCCTGAGCGCGCCAGTTCTGGGCGCGCTCGTCGAGGTCGATCGAGCCGTGCTCGTTGAGGAGCGCCATGACCCTGTCGGCCCGCGCCTCGTCGGCCCGGACCGTGACGAGCGTGCCGCCCTGCCGGACGCCCTCCGCATAGGTCTCCGCCTCATGCTCGCTCAGGCCCGCTCCCGTGAGCGCGCCGAGGAGACCGCCGGTCGCCGCACCGACGCCCGCGCCGGTGACCGCGGCGACGAGCCAGCCCGCCGCCACCACCGGGCCGACCCCCGGGATGGCCAGGAGGCCGAGGCCCGCCAGGAGCCCGGCGCCCCCGCCCAGGACCGTGCCGAGGGTCGCACCCGTCCCGGCACCGTCGGCGGCGTCGCTCTCCTCGCCCAGGCCCGGGCGCGAGGGGGTGCCGACCTCATCCGTCAGGCGCCCGGCATGACGGTCCCCCTCGTTGCTCGCCACGATGCTGATGTCCCCGTGCGGGATGCCCTCGGCCTCGAGCTTGTCGACGGCGCGCGCGGCGTCGTCGTAATCGTCGAACAGGGCGGTGATGGCTCGTGTCGCCATGATGCGTTTCTCCAACTGATGCCTGGCTCGATCGGGGCTATTGCGCGGCGACGTTGCCCTTGTAGTCCATGCCGACGCTGACCTCCTTGCCGGCATGAACGGCCTTGCCGCGCCAGATGCCCTGATCGTCCTTCGTCAAGTTCTTGATCTCGCCGAAACCCATCTTCTCGAAGCGCGCCTTCACCTGGCCCTCGGTGAAGCTGTTGGCGCCGGGCTCGAGCTTCTGGCCGGCGGCGCCGTGCGGCGCGGCGTCGATGTTGGTGTCGGCCTTCGCATCCGCCTTGGCGTCGGGCGCCGTCGTGGTCGCCGTGCCCGTGGTCTGGCCGGTCGTCTGGGCAGCCGCGAACCCGCCCCCGGCGACGGTCAGGAAGGCGGCGAGTGCCAGAGACATGCGCATGGAAGGACCTCGATGCGGTTGCAGGATCGTGTCCGTTCAAGCGGCGGGGTCCGGCCCGGGTTCCAGCTTGAGCGGGGGCGGCTCCGGTTAACGCAACGCTAACCCTATGCCCGGCAAATCTTGCCGGGTCCTTGGTGTGCGTCGGCGGGATGCGAACCTGATGAGCGATACGGCAACGGTGCCGAGTTCCGGTCCGGGGCTCGCGGGTCCGAGGCTTGCAGGCCTCGGGGGCTTCGCGCTGCCGGGCCGCAGCGACCTTCAGGCCCTGACGAAGCGCACGGACCTGTTCTTCGCCACCGCCGTGATGGGCATCCTCGTGGTGCTCATCTTCCCATTGCCGGCGATCCTGCTCGACCTGCTGCTCGCCGTCTCGATCATCCTCTCGGTCCTGATCATGATGACGGGGCTGTTCATCGACAACCCGCTCGAGTTCACGGTCTTCCCGACGCTGCTGCTGATGGCGACCATGCTGCGGCTGGCGCTCAACCTCGCCTCGACGCGGCTCATCCTCGGGCACGGGCACGAGGGCACGGCCGCGGCCGGCCACGTCATCGAGGCATTCGGCAACTTCGTGATGGGGGGCAACTTCGTCATCGGGATCATCGTCTTCGCGATCCTGATCATCGTGAACTTCGTCGTGATCACGAAGGGCTCCGGCCGCATCGCCGAGGTCGCCGCGCGCTTCACCCTCGACGCGATGCCGGGCAAGCAGATGGCGATCGACGCCGATCTCTCGGCCGGCCTCATCGACGAGAAGACCGCCAAGGCCCGGCGCTCGGCGCTCGAGGAGGAATCCTCCTTCTTCGGCGCCATGGACGGCGCCTCGAAGTTCGTCCGCGGCGACGCGGTGGCCGCGCTGCTGATCACCTTCATCAACGTGGTGGGCGGCATCATCATCGGGGTGGCCCAGCAGGGCCTCGATTTCGGCGCGGCCGCCAAGAGCTACACGCTGCTCACGATCGGCGACGGCCTCGCGTCCCAGGTGCCCGCCCTGATCGTCTCGACGGCTGCCGGCATCCTCGTGTCGAAGGCGGGCGTGAAGGGATCGGCCGACAAGGCGCTCGGCAGGCAGCTCGCCAACTACCCGAAGGCGCTCGGCATGTCGTCGGGCGTCATGGTGCTGATCGCGCTGTTGCCCGGCATGCCGATGCTGCCCTTCCTGGCGCTGGCCGGCGGCTCCGGCTACGCCGCGTGGCGGATCGCCAAGACGAACCGCGAGGCGCCGCCCGCGAGCGAGGGCGCGTCGGTCGAGGCCGGGGGCGCGGCCGGGCCGAAGGAGGAGACGGTCACCGATCTCCTCAAGCTCGACGACCTCAAGCTCGAGATGGGCTACGCCCTGCTGGCCCTCGTCAACGGCGAGGGGCAGGACCGGCTCACCGACCAGATCAAGGCGCTGCGCCGCCAGCTCGCGGCCGAGCTCGGCTTCGTGATGCCCTCGGTGCGCATCCTCGACAACGTCCAGCTCGATTCGAACGCCTACGTGGTCCGGGTGAAGGAGATCGAGGCCGGTACCGGCCAGATCTTCCCCGGCCAGTTCATGGCGATGGACCCGATGGGCGGCCAGGTCCAGCTTCCCGGCCAGCACATGCTGGAGCCGACCTTCGGGCTGCCCGCGACCTGGATCGACGCCAGTCTGCGCGACCAGGCCCAGCTGAAGGGCTACACGGTGGTGGATGCCGCGACGGTGGTCTCGACGCACCTCACCGAGATCATCAAGGCGCATGTGTCGGAGCTCCTGAACCACGTCGAGGTGCAGAAGCTCCTCAAGGAACTCTCCAAGGAGCATGCCGATCTCCTCAAGGAGGTGGTGCCGAGCCAGATCTCGACGACCGGCATCCAGCGCGTGCTGCAGTTCCTGCTCTCCGAGCGGGTCTCGATCCGCGATCTCGGGTCGATCATCGAGGGCGTCGCGGAGGTCGCGGGCTCGGTGAAGAACCCGCGCGACATCGTCGAGCACGTGCGCGCCCGCCTCGGCCGCCAGATCTGCGCGCAGTACCAGGGCCCGGACGGCATGCTGCCGATCATCACCCTGTCGCCGGCCTGGGAGCAGGCCTTCCTCGAATCGATCGTCGGCGAGCGCGACGAGCGCTACCTCGCCATGCAGCCCTCGAAACTGTCCGAATTCGTCAACACGGTGCGGGACCGCTTCGAGACCGCCGCCCGCATGGGCGAGATGCCGGTTCTCGTCACGTCGGTGCAGGCCCGGCCCTTCGTGCGCTCGATCATCGAGCGCTTCCGCCGGGAGACGCCGGTGATGAGCCAGGCCGAGATCCACCCGCGGGCGCGGCTGCGCACGGTCGGCTCGGTGTGAAGGCGCCTCAGCGCGGCGGCGGGACCGCGATCGGGAAGGTCCGGACGCCCCGGTGACGGGGAAGCGCGGCGCGATCGGCTCTCACCGGCTCGAGCGCCGGCCGCAGGGGCCGGCCCTCCTCACACCGCCTTCTTCTCCAGCCGGTGCTCGATCTCGTGGGCATCGAGGCCCGGGACGACGACGGGCGGTTCGGGGACGTCGCCCTCCCGGCCGCCCTCCCGTCCGCTCCTGCCGATCGCCACGGCGAGCCGCGACCGCTCGTAGAGCAGCACCACCACGACCGAGACCAGAGCCGGGATCCAGAAGTAGAAGATCCGGAACACGATGACGGCGGCCACGACCGCGTCCTTCTGGGCGGCGTCGGTGATCTGCATCGCCGTGATGAAGACGATCTCGAACACGCCGAGCCCGCCCGGGGCGTGCGAGGCGAGCGCCAGCGAGAACGAGGCCAGAAAGATCGCCAGCACCGTGATGAATCCGGGATTCATCGCCTCCGGAAGGGCGAAGTAGATGATGCCGGCCGCGCCGAGCAGCTCGAGCGGCGCGGCCAGGAGCTGACGACCCATGATCTGAGGCCGCGGATATTCGAGCTTGAACGAGCGGATGTGCAGCGGCTTCAGGTGCAGGACCGAGCCCGCCACGTAGAGCGCCACGAAGCCGAGGAGCCCGATGCCGACGACGAGCGCCGTCTTCGGGTCGGTCAGGAAGCCCGGCAGCTTGCCTTCGAGCCGCGCCAGGAGATTCGGGTCGACGACGAGCACGACGCCGCCGAGGAGCACCGTGCCGAGGAAGAAGGTGAAGGAGCACAGCGCCACCAGGACGGCGACCTGGGCGGCCGAGAGGCCCTTGGCCGTGTAGGCCCGGTAGCGGACGAGCGCGCCGGAGAAGACCGAGGCGCCGATATTGTGCGAGAGCGCGTAGGTGGTGAAGGAGCAGACCGAGACGAAGAACCACGAGATGTGGCGGACGCCGAGGTGCAGCAGCGCGATCCGGTCGTACCAGGCGAGCGCCGCGTAGGCGACGAGGGTCGAGACCGCCGCCAGGACGATGCGGTGGGGCGGGATGGCGACGATGGCGGCCCAGATGGCGGAGAGAGAGGTGGTCTTGAGTTCCTGGTAGAGGAAGTAGCCGGAGACGGCCACGGCGGCGAGACCGATGACCGGCCAGATGAATTCGCTGATCTTCTTCATGGAACCCGGACGCACCCTTGGGCAGACGGCCCCTGATGCGCCAGGATCGGACGCACCGCAAGCGCGGCCAGCCGGCCCACCGAGGCGATGCGTCATGTCACCGGATCGTGACGGTTTCGTGCCGACGCCCTGCGGAGCGCTGCGAGCGCGTCAGGCCCGCGCCCGCGAGAGGCCGATGCCGTCCATCGCCGCCTGATCGCGCTGGGCTTCCGCCGCGCGCTCGGCGCTGCGCTCGCGGTCCTCCAGGATCTCGACCTTCTTCAGCTCCTCGAAGGCCTCGCCGAGCTCGGCCTTGGCCTCGGCGAGCTGGCCCTCGAGGGCGGCGGCCGACTGGCGCATGTTGTCCCTGCGGCCGGCGGCCGCGCGGGCATAAGTCGGGTAGGCGAAGTGGGAGGTGTCGGAGATGCCGGCACGGCCCTCCTCCTGGGCCACCTCGCGGTCGAGCTCGCTCGCCATCCGGAGGAAGTCGGCCATCATCATCTCGATCTGCGTCACGCGCCGACGCTTCTCGTCGACCTGGAAGCGACGCAGACGGATCAGCGTGTCACGCGATTTCATGGGGACGCTCACTCCACGCAACGCCAAAGGGCGGGCTCGGCGCGAGGCCGCGCCGGCAACGCCTCTCACGGCTCGCCCACGATCTGCGCGAGCCGTGCGTAACCATCGCCGATGGAGGTTGCTTCTTCCTTACCCTGCCCCAGAAAAGCCTCAAGGTCCGGCATCAGCGCCACCGCCTCGTCGACCTCCGGCGACGAGCCCGCCCGGTAGGCGCCGAGCCGGATCAGCTCCTCCATGTCCGCGTAGGTCGAGAGGACGCGGCGCGCCCGCCGAACCACGGGCAGGTAGGCCGGATCGCAGGAGCGCGGCATGGTGCGGGAGACCGAGCGGAGCACGTTGATCGCCGGGTAGCGCCCGCGCTCGGCGATGGCGCGCTCCATGACGATGTGACCGTCGAGGATGCCCCGGACCGCGTCCGCCACCGGCTCGTTGTGGTCGTCGCCCTCGACCAGCACCGTGAAGAGGGCCGAGATCGTCCCCTCCCCCACGCCGGGACCGGCCCGTTCGAGGAGGCGCGGCAATTCGCTGAACACGGTCGGGGTGTAGCCCTTGGCGGTCGGCGGCTCCCCGGCCGCGAGGCCGATGTCGCGCTGGGCCATGGCGAAGCGCGTGATCGAGTCGATCATGCACAGGACCCGTGCGCCCTGGTCGCGGAAATGCTCGGCCAGGGCCAGGGTGACGTAGGCGGCGTTCCGGCGCATGAGCGCCGGCTCGTCGGAGGTCGCCACCACCACGACCGAGCGGGCGAGGCCCTCCGCCCCGAGGTCGTCCTGCAGGAATTCCTGCACCTCGCGCCCGCGTTCTCCGACGAGGCCGATGACGGCGACGTCGGCGGCGGTGTAGCGGGCGAGCATCGAGAGCAGCACCGACTTGCCGACGCCCGAGCCCGCGAAGATGCCCATGCGCTGGCCCGCGCACATGGTCAGGAAGGTGTTGATGCAGCGGACCCCGAGATCGAGGGGCCGGCCGACGCGCCGGCGCGCATGGGCCGGCGGCGGATCGGCGCGCAGCGGGTAGATTTCGGGCCCGGCCGGCAACGGCCCGAGCCCGTCGACGGGCCGGCCCAGCGCGTCGACGACCCGCCCGAGCCAGGCGGCGGAGGGCCGGATCGCGCCGGCGGCCTCGTCGCGGACATAGGCCGGGCAGCCCCGGCGCACGCCCTCGAGCGAGCCGAACGGCATGGCGAGCGCCCGGTCCCCCTGGAAGCCGATGATCTCGCAGGGGACGAGGCCGGCGCGGCCCGCCCCCTCGATGTCGAGCCGCCCGCCGAGCCGCATGGCGGCGACCGGACCGGCGACCTCGACGAGCAGGCCGCGAATCGCGACGACCCGCCCGAAGGTCTCCAGCGTCTCGATACGCTCGAGGGCGGCGCGGGCCGCGGCCAGCGTCGTTCGCGCGGCTCCGCGCTGCTCGTCGGGCATCCGCGCCCCCTTCAACCCTTCATTTACCTCCCTCCTTAACACTGCGGTCATCGGGCTTGTAGCGGTCCGCTCACGTGTCGGATGAAGGCGTTCCTTCGAGCCT
Source organism: Methylobacterium nigriterrae (assembly GCF_037106235.1). NCBI lineage: Bacteria > Pseudomonadati > Pseudomonadota > Alphaproteobacteria > Hyphomicrobiales > Methylobacteriaceae > Methylobacterium > Methylobacterium nigriterrae. The sequence goes on from NZ_JBAWTG010000002.1 coordinate 18,557, forward strand.
CCGAGACGCGGCGCGGACGTGTCTTCTGGGCCACAGAGCGCGCCGAATCATTGTGGGTGAAGGACTTGGCAAGGGGTGTGAGCAGGGTGCGCGAACGCGATCGGGGTCTTCGTGAGAACAGACCACCAACGATTTTCGCTTCGGCACTTCGTGAACACGCAACGAGCGCTTGCCAGCGAGAATCAGGTTTTGTTAACGATTAACGAATAGCGTTCCACGTCAATGACGAGGGTGCGCCCGTCCACAGGCCGGTGGCGGGTGTGTGGCGGGGACGTGTCCGAACGCTGAAACGGCCGGGCTGGGCTGGGGACCGACGATGCGGGTACTTCTGATCGAGGACGACAGCGCCACGGCGCAGAGCATCGAGCTGATGCTGAAGTCCGAGAACTTCAACACCTACACCACCGATCTCGGTGAGGAGGGCGTCGATCTCGGCAAGCTGTACGATTACGACATCATCCTGCTCGACCTGAACCTGCCCGACATGTCGGGCTACGAGGTGCTGCGTTCCTTGCGCGTCGCCAAGGTCAAGACGCCGATCCTGATTCTCTCCGGCATGGCCGGCATCGAGGACAAGGTGAAGGGTCTCGGCTTCGGCGCCGACGACTACCTGACGAAGCCCTTCCACAAGGACGAGCTCGTCGCCCGCATCCACGCCATCGTGCGACGCTCGAAGGGCCACGCCCAGTCGGTCATCACCACGGGCGACCTGATCGTGAACCTCGACCAGAAGACCGTCGAAGTCTCGGGCTCACGGGTCCACCTGACCGGCAAGGAGTACCAGATGCTGGAACTCCTCTCGCTCCGGAAGGGCACGACGCTCACGAAGGAGATGTTCCTCAACCACCTCTACGGCGGCATGGACGAACCCGAGCTGAAGATCATCGACGTCTTCATCTGCAAGCTGCGCAAGAAGCTCGCCAACGCCTCGTCCGGCAAGAACTACATCGAGACGGTCTGGGGCCGCGGCTACGTCCTGCGCGAGCCGCTCGACGGCGAGGAGCGGATCGCCGTCTGACCGTACCCGCGGCCGAGCCCCCTCCCCTCTCGCGAACAGGCCCCGCTCCGGCGGGGCTTTTTGCTGAAAGGGCGGCTTCGTCGGCCGGCGGCGCGAGGCGCTCTCCACGCGATGATCACACATCTGTGATCCGGGTTATTGCCGAGGCGCCGCGTTTGCCCCTAACGCGGTGAGATCCGGCCGAACCGACGGGGGCGTCAACGGCCGAGCGCCCGCGACGGGCTCCCTTACGATCGCCAGCGGAAGGCCGCGGTGCCGCGCTATTTCTTCGACATCGACGACGGTCGCCTGCTCGTGCACGACAGCGAGGGGACGGAATGCGCGAGCGTGCTGGAGGCCCGCGCCGAGGCGATCCAGGCGCTGGCCCAGATCATGAAGGACGACACGCCCGAGCGGGACAACGTCCGCTACAGCGTGACGGTGCGGCGGGCGGACGGTGCACCGGTCTATCGGACCAGTCTCTCGCTGGCGGGAACGTGGCTGCCTTTGCCGCGCTGACGCGGGATCGGCCGCGTCGTCAGCGCAGGGCGGCGACTCGCAGGGGGCGATGGCCCGTCGGCGCGAGGGCCGGGCCGGGCGTCGTGGCGCGGCCGAGTTCCGGCGGATGGCCGTAGAGGCCCCGGTGCTCCGGGTTCGGAGCGAGCTTGTCGGTCAGCCCGATCACCGTCTCGGCGGCGCCGAGGAGCAGCGCTCCGTCCGGCGCGAGGCTCGCGGCGAGGCGGGCCAGCACGTCGCCCTTCGTCGGCGCGTCGAAGTAGATCAGCACGTTGCGGCAATAGATGATGTCGAACTGACCCAGGGCCTCGAAGCCGTTGAGCAGGTTGAGCTGGCGGTAATCCACCATCGAGCGGATCGTGGGCGCGATGTGCCACTGCTCGCCGACCTGGGTGAAATACTTGAGCAGAAGTTGCACGGGCAGACCGCGCTGCACCTCGAAATGGCTGTAGAGGCCGAGCTTCGCCTTCTCGATCACCTCGGTGGAGAGATCGGTCGCCACGATATCGACGTGCCAGCCGGCGAGGCGCGGGGCGGCCTCCTGCAGCAGCATGGCGAGCGAGTACGGCTCCTGGCCCGTGCTCGAGGCCGCGCACCAGATCCGCAGGCGGCGCTGGGCCGCCCGCCGTGCCATCGCCTGCGGCAGGAGCACGTCGCGGAACAGGTCGAAGGGCGCACGGTCGCGGAAGAAGAAGGTCTCGTTGGTCGTCATCGCCTCGACCACCGCCCGCTCGATGCCGCTGTCTCGCGAGACCTTGAGGGCGCCGACGAGGTCGCGCAGCGAGGCGAGCCCGAACCGGCGGCAGACCGGGCCGAGGCGGCTCTCCACGAGGTAGCGCTTCTCCGCCGTCAGGGCGAGGCCCGAGCGCTGCTTGAGGTAGGCGCGCAGGAAGTCGAATTCGAGGTCGGTCATGCGCCGCTCCCCGCGATGAGGGTGCGGAGGGCCGGACCGATCTCGGGAAGCGGCAGGACGGCCTGCGCGAGCCCGGCCTTGGCGACGCTGCCGGGCATGCCCCAGACGGTGCTGGTCGCCTCGTCCTGGGCGAGGACGGCGCCCCCGGCCTCGACCAGGGCGCGGGCGCCGTTGGTGCCGTCCGAGCCCATCCCGGTGAGGATCACCGAGAGGGTCGCGCCGCCGTAGAGGGCGGCGGCATCCTGGAACAGCACGTCGACGGCGGGGCGGCAGAAATTGACCGCCGGCCCGTCGTCGAGGCGGATCGCGAGGTCGCGGCCGGGGCTGCCGGCGAGGCGCATGTGGCGGCCGCCCGGCGCCACGTAGATGCGGCCGGGCAGGACCGGCTCGTCCATCTTGCCCTCGGCCGCCGGGATGCCGGTGCGTGCGCCGAGATGCTCGGCGAAGACCGCCGTGAAGACGGGCGGCATGTGCTGGACGATCAGCACCGGCAGCTTGCGAAGCGTCGGCGCGCCGATCTTCTCCAGGACCTCCCCGACCGCGCGGGGCCCGCCCGTCGAGGATCCGATCAGGAGGACGCGCGGGGGCAGCCCGCCGCGCGGCTTCGGCCGGAGCGCCACCGGCGCCGCGGGCCGGGCCGCGGCGGGCGCGGGAACGGGAACCGCGCTCGGACCCGCGGGCGCGGGGCCGCGCCGGCGGGCGCGGGCCGCGCCGAAAACGCGCACCCGCTCCACGAGCTCGGAGCGGAACGCGTCGGAGGTGGTGACCCCGCGATTGCTCTCGGGCTTGGCGAGGTAGTCGACAGCGCCGAGGGCGAGGCATTTCAGGGAGATGTCGGCGTTGCGCGTCGTCAGTGTCGACATCATCACGACCTGGAGGCCGGGACTGCGCGCGAGCATCAGCGGCAGGGCCTGCGTCCCGTCGAGCTCGGGCATGTCGATGTCGAGGAGCACCACGTCCGGGTCGGAGCGGCCCATCATCTCGAGGGCGATGCGCCCGTTGGCGGCGGTGCCCACGACGTTGAAGCCCGCCTCGCCGATCCAGCGGGCGACGAGGCCGCGCACCACCGCGGAATCGTCGGCGATCAGGACCTTGATCCGGCCGGGGGCGCCGGCGGCAGCCCCGGAGGCCGGTGTGGTGGCGGTCGCTGCCAGCATGGGGTTACGCCTCGAATACGCGTCTTGGAACGGCCGGCCCGCGCCGCGGACCGGTGGGACTGGGATCCGGCGGGGCCGGGAGCGCGGTCAGGCCGCGCTCGCCTCGGCCAGCCCCACCTGCTCGAGCTTGGCCGTCAGGATATCCCGGTCGAAGGGCTTCATGATGTACTCGTCCGCCCCCGCGTGGAGGGCGCGCGCGATGGCGCCGACATCGTTCTCGGTGGTGCAGAACAGGACCTTCGGCCGGTCTCCGCCCGGCGCCTGGCGGAGGGCCCGGAGAAAGGCGTAGCCGTCCATGTTCGGCATGTTCCAGTCGAGCAGGATCACGTCGGGCATCGCCTCGGAGCACTGCTCCATGGCCTTGGCGCCGTCCTCGGCCTCGCGCACGTTCAGGTCGAGATTCTCGATGATGCGGCGCGCCACCTTCCGGATGACGGCGGAATCGTCGACGATGAGGCAGGTCTTCATGGCGTTCGACCGCGATCCGCTCAGGCCGCGCTGGCGCCGAGGCGGTCGGCCCCGAAGACCAGCAGCTTGTCGACGTCGAGCACGACGAGGAGGCGCCCGTCGAGGCGATGGACCCCCAGTGCGAGGTCGCGCCAGCGGGCATCGAGGTTGATCGGCACCGCCTCGTGGGTGTCGGCGCCGAGCTTGAGCACCTCGCCGACGCCGTCGACCACGAGCGCGAAGGTCTCGCCGCCCTGCTCGAGGCCGATCGCCATCTTGCTGCCCTCCCCCGCCGCCGGGGGCAGGCCGAGGCGGCGTCGCAGGCACAGGGCCGTGACGACGCGCCCGCGCAGGTTGAGGAGGCCGACGATCTCGGCCGGCGCCAGCGGCACCGGGGTGACGCCGGCCGGGATGAACACGTCGTGCACCCGGTTGATGGCGAGCCCGAACATGGTCTCGCCGACGAAGACCGTGACGTAGTCGGAGGTTGTGCCCGCGTCGGCGGGCGAGGCGTTGCTGTTGGCGGCCTGCATCATGGTGGCACTCCGGAGGGATCAGGCAGCGATCAGGCGGCGATCAGGCGGCCTGGGCGAGGGTGACGGTGTCGATCTCGGCGAGCGCCGCGATCAGGCCGCTGCGGTCGAACTTGGCGACGAGGTCGCTGATCGCCAGGGCCCGGGCCCGCTCGACGGCGTCGGCACCGACCGAGGCCGACAGGGCGACCACGGGCAGCCGGGCGAGGCGCTGGTCGGCGCCGCGCATGGCGGAGACGAGGTCGAAGCCGCTGCGGCCCGGCATCTCGAGGTCGGTCACCACCACGTCGATGCGGGGATTGGCCTGGAGGGCCGCCATCGCCTGCTCGGCGCTGGAGGCCGGGATCACCGCGTAGCCGGCGGCCTTCAGGACCGGTGTCAGCATGTCGCGGAAGAAGGCCGAATCGTCGACGAGGAGGAGCGTGGCGCCCTTCTTGTCGCCCTTGCGCGGGCCCCGTGCCCAATCGTCGTAGGCGAGCGGCAGGAAGTGGGCGATGTTGATGATGTCGGTCGCCCGGCCCCGCAGGACGGCCGATCCGATCAGGTCGGGCCGCTCGGCCGTGATCTCGATGTCGAGCTTGTCCTCGACGATGTCGACGATCTCGTCGACCACGAGGCCCATGGCGCGCTCGCCGTCGGAGAACACCACGAGGGCCTGCGTCCCCTCGCTGCGGATCGTGATCGCCTCGTCGGCCGGCACCAGCGGCATCAGGCGGCCGCGGTACTGGATGAGCGGGCGCCCGCCGAGCCACTCGACCTTGGCGGCGTCGATCTCCTCGAGCCGCGTGACGAGCGAGAGCGGCACCGCCTTGAAGGTGTTGTTGCCGCCCTTGAAGACGAGGAGCGTCGCCTTGGCGTCGGCGCTCTCCGTCTCCTCGACCTCGGCATCGACCGGGATCGAGCCTCCCTGCGAGCCCTGGCTGACCTGGCGCGCCACGCCGTTCGGATCGACAATGAGCACGACGGCGCCGTCGCCCAGGATCGTGTTGCCGGCAAAGAGCGGGATGTGGCGGAGCTTGGAGGACATCGGCTTCACGACGATCTCCTCCGTGTGGAAGACCTCGTCGACGAGGATGCCGAAGCGCTGGCGGCCGACCTGGGCCACCACCACGAAGCCGGTATCGGCCTCCGCGCCGTCGCCCTGGCCGAGCAGGCCCGTCAGCGTCACGATCGGCAGGAGGCGCTCGCGCAGGCGCAGGACCGGGGACCCGTTGATGCGCTCGACGCGCTGGCCCGTCGTCTTGTCCACCCGCACGAGCTCGAGCACGGCCACCTGGGGCACCGCGAAGCGGTGGTCGCCGGCCTTGACGATGAGGGCCGCGACGATCGCGAGCGTCAGCGGGATCTTGATCGTGAAGGTCGTGCCCTTGCCGAGCTGGGTGTTGATGTCGATGACGCCGCCGATCGTCTCGATGTTGGTCTTGACGACGTCCATGCCGACGCCGCGGCCCGAGACGGAGGTGACGGCCTTCGCGGTCGAGAAGCCGGCATGGAAGATGAACTTCGCCACCTGGGCGTCCGTCATCTTGTCGATCTCGGCCTGGGAGGCGACGCCGCGCTCCACCGCCTTGCGGCGGATCGCCGAGAGGTCGAGGCCCTTACCGTCGTCCGAGATCTCGATCGTGATCGTGCCGCCCTCGTGATAGGCGGCGAGCCGGATCGTGCCGCGGGCCGGCTTGCCGGCGGCCTTGCGCTCGGCCGCCCCCTCGATGCCGTGATCGGCCGAGTTGCGGACCATGTGGGTCAGCGGGTCCTTGATGACCTCCAGCACCTGACGGTCGAGTTCCGTCTCGGCGCCCTGCATCACGAGCTCGATCTGCTTGCCGAGCTCGGAGGAGAGATCGCGCACCACGCGCGGCAGCTTCTGCCAGGCGTTTCCGATCGGCTGCATGCGCGTCTTCATGACGCCCTCCTGCAGCTCGGCGGTGACGTGGCTGAGGCGCTGCAGCGGCACCTTGTAGCTGGTGTCGTCGTGCCGCCTGGCGATCTCGAGCAGCTGGTTGCGGGTCAGCACCAGCTCGGACACCATCGTCATCAGGTGCTCGAGGGTGTCGACGTTGACCCGGATCGTCTGAACCTTTGAGATGCCGCCCTCGCCCTCGCCGGACGAAGCCTCGGCCTTCTGGGCCGCGGGCGCGGCCGAGACGGGCGCCGGCGCCAGGACGGGCTCCGTCACGGGCGCGGGGACGGGCGGCGTGACGGGTGCGGGCTCGGGAGCGAAATCGTCGGGGCCGGGCGCGGCCAGGAAGGCGGCTTCAAGATCGTCCAGCGAAACCTCGCCGGGCTTCAGCTCGCGAAAGACCGGCTCCGGCAGGGCGGGCTCGGGCAGAGCGGGCACGGGGGCGGGTACGGCGGCCGCCTCGGCGGGGCCTTCCGACATGCGCTCGAGGGCGCCGATCAGGTCGTCGTCCGAGCCTGCGGGCTCCGAGCCCGTGGCCTCGAGGTCGGCCAGGATGGCCTTGAGGCGGTCGAGGGTCGCGAGGATCAGAGTCACCGAGTCCGCGGTCGCCGGAAGGCCGTCGCGAAACCGCCCCATCAGCGTCTCGGCCGCGTGCGCCAGCGCCTCGAGACGCGGCAGCCCGAGGAAGCCGCAGGTACCCTTGATGGTGTGGACGAGCCGGAAAATGTTGCGCAGGATCTGCTGGTTGTTCGGCTCCTGCTCGAAGCGGACCAGCTCGGTATCGACAGTGTCGAGATGCTCACTGCTCTCGGTCAGGAACTCACGCAGCAAGTCATCCATGACAGTTCTCGGTTCAGATCCGCACAAAGTCCGTGCTGAACCGACTGTGACCGGGATGGGTTAGGGAACCGTTGCCGCGGGATACCGCTCACCGGAATTTAGCCCTGTCCTCTGAACGTTTTCGCGCGTCCTTTTGCGCCGAAACCGCTCACCTGAAACGCGTCGAGAGGCCGCGTCCGAAGAGCGGTTCGGGCACACCGTCGAGCGCGGCCGCCCCGCGAAGCCGGCCGGATAACCCCGCCGGGACATGAACCATTTGCGCTCAGTGGCCGGAAGGCCGGCGAGGCGCCGGCCGGGGATTTCCGATCAGGCGAGCGCGGTGTCTGAGGATTCGCTGTCGGAGGGGCGCGCCTCCTCCGGGCTCGCCGGGGCGGCGGGCGCGGCCGGCTCGGCCGTGACGGCGTTCGGCTCGGAGCGGATCGTGACCTCGTCGCCCGAGATCGAGAAGCGCACGCCCATGCCGGCGGCCCGCGCCACCATGCCGGCATAGTAGGCCAGGATGCCGTGGGCGTCGACCGTGCCGCTCTCGGGCGCGCCGGCGAGAAGATCCTCGACATGGGGCGGGATGCGGGCATGCGAGCCCTTCGCCTTGAGGAGCAGGGTCGGCGCCTCGCCGTCGCCGCTGACCGCCACGTCGATCAGGCCGCCGCGCGGGATCGCGCTCGTGGCGATCATCACGAGGTTGAGGAGGAGCTTGACCTTGTTCTTCGGGAACAGCGCCTGGGGCGCGCTCCAGGTGAGCTGCGTCTTGTCGTCGGCGAACATCCCGCGCGAGACCTTCTCGGCGTCGGCGAGGTCGATCGAGGCGCCGGCCGATCCCGCCGCCCCGAAGGCGATGCGGGCGAATTGCAGCCGGGCCGAAGCCTGGCGGGCGCTCTTGCGGATCAGGTCGAGGGCGAACTCGCGCATGGAGGCGTCGTTGTCGTCCTCCAAGACCTCGAGGCCGTTCACGATCGCGCCCACCGGGCTGATCACGTCGTGGCAGACGCGCGAGCACAGGAGGGCCGAGAGATCCAGGGCGTCGAGGTTCACGGTGGTCATGGCGCGCTCCGCGCGAGGTTCATCGGAGGAGATCGAGGTCCGGGCGCATCCGCGCCGGCCAGGTCGGCACGGATAGACGCCGCGTCCCGCTTTGAAAAGGTTTCGGGCCGTCACGGTCCTCGGGTCGACAATCCCGAGGGCCTCGGGCATGACGGCCGGATGACACTCTCGGACACGCAGCGCGACCGCATCGCCGCGACTCTGGCGGAGATCGCCTGCGAGGCCGGAGAGATCCTGCGGGCCCACCACGGCGGCGACTGCCCGCACGTGCTCAAGCCCGACGGCTCGCCCTCGAGCGTCGCCGATCTCCAGGCCGAGCAGCTGATCCTGGCGGCGCTCGCACGGACCTGCCCCGGCATCCCGGTGGTCGCCGAGGAGACCTGCCACAACGTCCCGCCCGCCGACCTGTTCTTCCTCGTCGACCCCCTCGACGGCACCCGCGATTTCCTCGCCGGCGATCCGGAATACTCGGTCAATATCGGCCTCGTCGAGGGCAACCGGCCGGTGGCGGCGGCGCTCGCCGCGCCGGGGCTCGGACGGGTCTGGTACGCGGGCACCGGCGCCTTCGAGGCCCCGGTCCGCGCCGGACTGATGGAGGCGGCCCTCCCGATCCAGGCGCGCCCCGCCCCCGCCGCCGGGCTCGTGGCGCTGGTCAGCCGCCGTCACGGCGACAGCGAGACCGAGGCCTGCCTCGCGGCCCTCCCGATCGAATCCCGGCGCGGCGCCGCCTCGGCGCTCAAGTTCTGCCTGATCGCCTCGGGCGAGGCCGACATCTACGTGCGCTGCGGCCCGACCATGGAATGGGATACCGCCGCCGGCGACCACGTGCTGACGACGGCCGGCGGCTGCGTCGTGGCGCCCACGGGCCGGCCGATGATCTACGGGCGCCACGCCCTCTCCTACCGCAACGGCCCCTTCGCGGCGCTGGGCGACCCGGCCTTCGCCGAGCGCCTCGACCTGCCGGATCGCGGGCCGCAGACGCGCCCCCAGACGCGCCCCTTGGCCGACGAGGCCGACCGCCTCAATCCGGAGGCGCCGCATCCGTGAGCGTGCGCAGGCCCGGCCAGCGCGCCTCGGCCTGCCGGGTCAGATCCGGCTCGGACAGCGCCCGCGCCCGCCGCCCCGCGTCCCGGAACAGGTAGAGCCGGTCCCCGACGACCGCGAAGATCAGGGGATCGGCGTCGACCAGTCGGTTCTCGGCGACGCCGAGCGGATCGTATGCGCCGAGCCGGGGCGCGTAGGCTGCCGGGTCGCGCCGAAAGGCGTCGCGGTTGCCGGCCGTGGCGAAGCGCCAGACGCGACCGCGCCAGGACCATTCGAGCGACGCCTTGCCCGCGACGGGGCCGCCGGGCAGGCGGTAGCTCACCGCATCGAAGCCGCGCAGGGCGAGGAGGTCGGCCGGGGGCAGCCCGTCACGCTTCGGGGCGGCATTCCCCGGGACCTGCGGCGGCGCCGGCGGCGCGCCCTCCGCGCTGAGCGCCGCCGGGACCAGACACGTCAGTACGGTGGCGATCAGCCTGTGTTGAGGCGCCGTTAACCACATCCTGTGACTGTCCTCGCCAAAGTCAACGAATCGCGGGTGCGCCCGGCGAGCCCCGCGAGGGCCGTCTTCGAGCGCACCCGGCCCTGCAATGCAATCCCGGGGCTCGGGCCGAGCTCCGGATCTCTGGTTTGCCGCATTTCACCGGATGAGATGCGGGCGCTTCGCCGGAACGCTCAGGGTTTGTTCCGGTCGCCACCCCGGCCGACCGGCGCGACGGCGTCGGGCGGCCCCGACGCGGGCGAGGAGGAACGATGTCGAAGACCCACGCTGTCCAACGCGCCGCATCCCGGTGCCGCAACCTTCCCGCAGCGCTCGCGCTGAGCCTCGCGCTCGCCGTAGGGCTCGCCCTCGGCGGCGCAGCCGTCGCGCGCCCCGGGGACGATCCCGGCAACCCGGATTCCTTCCGCGCCTCCGAGATCGTCGATTCGGGCCACCGCTTCTTCGGCTCGGTCTCGCGCGGCCTCGCGCTCACCGTGCAGGAGGCGACCCGCCGCTGGGGCGAGCCGAACGGCTACATCCTGGGCCAGGAGGCGTCGGGCGCCATCGTGGGCGGCCTGCGCTACGGCGAGGGCACGCTCTACACCCGCAATGCCGGCCAGCGACGCGTCTACTGGCAGGGGCCGACCCTCGGCTTCGACGTCGGCGGCGAGGGCGCGCGCACCATGATGCTCGTCTACAACCTCACCTCGGTCGAGGACCTCTACCGCCGCTTCGGCGGCGTGGACGGCTCGGCCTATCTCATCGGCGGCTTCGGCATGACGGCGGCCACCGCCGACGGCATCGTGGTGGTGCCGATCCGCACGGGCGTCGGCGCGCGCCTCGGCATCAATGTCGGGTACCTCAAGTTCACGGGGCGCCCGACCTGGAACCCCTTCTGATCGGGGCGTGACGGGCGGAAAGCCGATGCCGGCATTCCTGCACGTGCCCGCGATGCCGGCGAGATCGGGCCGGCCAGGGCGGCCACGATCGACGCGAATGCAAAATTTGCCCAAGGGCCGCCAAGATGGGCTAAAGACGGGGATCGGCCGGAACGGGCGCGGCGGAGGCGGCCCCGTTCGCCCGCGCCCTGTCCGACCCGTTGGATGAGCATGCCCGCGTGATCGAAACCGTGATGATCTTCGCGCTCGGCTTCCTGGCCGCGAGCCTCGTCGCCCTGCTGATCCTGCCGGCGGTGGATGCCCGCGCGACGCGCCTCGCACGGCGCCGGACGGAGGCGATGTTCCCGCTCTCCGCGGCCGAGATCGCCGCCGAGAAGGATTTCCTGCGCGCCCAGTTCGCCGTGCAGCAGCGGCGGCTGGAGCGGACGGTCGAGACCGTGCGGTCCAGGCGCCATGCCGACATGGCCGAGATCGGCGCGCGCACCATGGAGATCGCCGCGCTCGCCCGCGACGTCGAGGCGCGTGACCGGACGCTGGCCGAGCGCGCGGCCGAGATCGCCGGCACCCTGGAAACGCTTGCCCGCGTCGAGGGCGATCTCGGAGCCGCGCGCGACGAGGGCGCGGCGAGCCTTGCCACCCTGCAGGCCCTGGAGGAGGCGCACGGCGAACTCCTCGATACGCTCGTTTCCACCCGCCGGGAGCGGGACGCGGCGCGCCTCGCGACGGAAGACGCGGCTCCTCCCGATGAGAACGAGCTCGGCGCGCAGCACGCGGCGCTGGTGGTCGAGCGCGAGGCCCTGCGGGCGAGCCTCGCGGCCGCGGAGGACGCGCTCGCGCAGGCACTCACCGACAGGGGCGAGAGCCTGCACCGCGAGAATGCCGAGTTGCGCCGCCGCATCACCGAGGTGGCCGACGCCCTCACGCACCGCGACCGCCTGCCCTCGGCCGATGCCTACGCGCTGACGGCCCGCAGCTGAGACGCGCGGCCCCGCGCGGCGGGCCGGGACCGGACGCTCGCGAATCGCGCCATCACCTGGGCTGTGCCTTGGGGCTATGCCTTGTTTCGACCACGCAAAGGCATCATCCGGTCGGCATCCTTCCATCCAGACAGAACGGAACACGAGATCCATGCCTCTGAAGCTGACGTCCCTTGTCCTCGCGCTCGGCGTCGCGGCGTCGCTCGCCGCGCCGGCCCTCGCCAATCCGGTGCCGCAGACGAAGCGCGGCAACGAGACCCTGAAGAAGTACTGCACCGGCGACTACCTCACCTATTGCGGCAACCTGGCGCCGGAGGATCCCGCCGTGGACGCCTGCTTCGAGACCAACTGGAAGAAGCTCTCGGAGAATTGCCGCCGCGCCATCGACGCCTACCAGCGCACGACGCCCCCCAGCAAACGGGGCTGAGGCCGTCCGCTCCGGAGGCGCGGGCGCCCGGCTCGGCTGTTGCGCGCCTGCGCTCGCCTCCTGTATCGGCAGGCGCTAGAGTGGGACGCCCGTCACGGGCCCCCGAATGCGTGCCGGACCCCGCGTCGATGCTGCCCTCCCGTTTCCTGAAGATCCTCGCCGCGGCCGGTCTCGTGGCGCTCGCGGTCTCGGCCTGCGGGCGGCGCGGCTCCCTCGAGCCGCCGAACGCGAGCACGAAAACGACGGCGGGCACCGCCGGCCCGCAAGGTCCGGCCAGCTCCCGCTCCCTGCCGGACAGCGTCGGCCTCGGCGGAGGCGCGCCATCCCCCGATCCGGCCGCGGTCCGGGCCGGGGACGAGCTGCCGCTCTCCGCCATCCCGCCCTTCGGGACCGATGCGCCGGTGCAGACCGAGCGCGGCGCGAAGCGCGGCTACACGATCCCGAAGCAGCCCTTCCTTCTCGATTCCATCCTTTAGGTCGCCGACCGTCACCCGATGCATCATTTCCACTACCGAGCGGGCCGCCTGCATGCCGAGGACGTCGACCTGACGCGCCTCGCCGAGGACGTCGGCACGCCACTCTACTGCTACGCCACGGCCACCCTCGAGCGGCATTACCGGGTCTTCGCCGACGCCTTCGCGGGCGACGGCGCGCTCGTGTGCTTCGCCATGAAGGCGAACTCGAACCAGGCCGTGCTGCGCACGCTCGCGCGCCAGGGCGCGGGCATGGACATCGTCTCGGAGGGCGAGCTGCGCCGGGCGCTCGCCGCCGGCGTCGATCCGCAGCGCATCGTGTTCTCGGGCGTCGGCAAGACCCGCGCCGAGATGGCGGCGGCGCTGGAGGCCGGCATCTACTGCTTCAACGTCGAGAGCGAGCCTGAACTTGCCGCCCTCTCGGAGGTCGCGACGAGCCTGAACCGGACGGCGCCGGTCTCGATCCGGGTGAACCCGGACGTCGATGCGGGCACGCACGCCAAGATCTCGACCGGCAAGTACGAGAACAAGTTCGGCATCCCGATCACCCGGGCGCGGGCCGTCTACGCGCAGGCCGCGCGCCTGCCGGGCCTGACCGTGTCCGGCGTCGACATGCATATCGGCAGCCAGATCACGGACCTGGCGCCCTTCGACAACGCGGCGCGGCTCCTGGCGGGTCTCGCCCGCGACCTGATGGCCGAGGGCCACGCGCTCCGTCACATCGATTTCGGCGGCGGTCTCGGCATACCCTACCGAGACGACAACGCGCCCCCGCCCGACCCGGTGGCGCTCGCCGCCGTGCTGCGCCCGCATTTCCAGCCCCTGAACCTGCGCCCCGTCTTCGAGATCGGCCGGATGATCGCCGGCAATGCCGGCATCCTGCTGACCCGGGTGATCTTCGTGAAGCACGCGGAGGGGCGGACCTTCGTGATCGTCGACGGGGCGATGAACGACCTGATCCGCCCGACCCTCTACGAGGCCTTCCATGCCCTTCGGCCGGTCGCCGAGCCCGCCGCGGACACGCCCCGCATCACGGCGGACGTGGTCGGACCCGTCTGCGAGAGCGGCGACTACCTGGCGCTGAACCGCGAGATGCCCGAGGTCGCCCCCGGCGACCTCATCGCCGTGATGACGGCAGGCGCCTACGGGGCGGTGCAGGCCGGCACCTACAACACCCGGCGCCTCGTGCCGGAAGTGCTGGTGCGCGGGGCCGAGGCCGCGATCGTGCGCCCGCGCCAGAGCTACGAGGAGCTGATCGGCCTCGACCGGATGCCGGGCTGGCTGGGCTGAGGGTCAGGACTCGGCATCCGTGCTCCCGTCGTCGCCCCGGGGGGCCGCGAGGCGGTGCCCGGGATCGAAAGCCGCCGACGGCGCCGGGCCCGGCATCGGCGCCGGATCCGGGTTCCGGGGCGCCCCGGTGCGTTACGCCGCACGATCGAGCGCCACGTGCCGCAGGTCCCGGATCAGTTCCGCGACGCGGTCCGCATCGGCGTCCCAGGCGAACATGAAGCGGGCCCCGCCGCCGATGAAGGTGTAGAAGCGCCAGCCACGCCGGCGCAGGGCCTCCATCCGGTCGGGCGGCATGCGCAGGAAGACGGCGTTCGCCTCGACCGGGAACATCAGCTCGACCCCGGGCAGGTCCGCGATCGCCGCCGCGAAGGTCCGGGCGCAGGCATTGCCGTGGGCCGCGTTCCTGAGCCAAGCGCCGCTCTCCAGCATGCCGACCCAGGGCGCGGCCAGGAACCGCATCTTGGACGCGAGCTGCCCCGCCTGCTTGCAGCGGTAGCCGAAATCCTCCGCGAAGTCGGGATCGAAGAACAGCACCGCCTCGCCCGCATGCATGCCGTTCTTGGTGCCGCCGAAGCAGAGCACGTCGATGCCGGCCTGCCACGTCATCTCGGCCGGGCTGCAGTTGAGGCTCGCGCAGGCATTGGCGAAGCGCGCCCCGTCCATGTGCAGGCTGAGCGCCTGCTCGCGACACGTGGCCGAGATCGCCCGGAGCTCGTCCAGGCTGTAGACCTGCCCCGTCTCCGTCGGCTGCGTGATCGTGACCACGCGGGGCTTCGGGAAATGGATGTCGCTGCGGTTCGTCGCGACGGCGCGGATCGCCTCCGGCGTGAGCTTGCCGCTCGAGGTGCGCACGGTGAGAAGCTTCGACCCGTTCGAGAAGAACTCGGGCGCGCCGCACTCGTCGGTCTCGACATGCGCGGATTCCGCGCAGATGACGCTGTGGTAGGACTGGCAGAGCGAGGCGAGCGCGAGCGAGTTCGCGGCCGTCCCGTTGAAGGCGAAGAAGACCTGGCAGGGCGTCTCGAACAGGGCGCGGAAGCCGTCCGCGGCGCGCGCCGTCCAGGCGTCCTCGCCGTAGGCCGGAGCGTGGCCGCGGTTGGCCGCCTCCATGGCGGCCCAGGCCTCGGGGCAGATGCCCGAGTAATTGTCGCTGGCAAATTGCTGCGCGCCGTCGCTCGTCATGGCTGTCCGCGTCCCTGCGCCGCCCCGGTCTCCGCGAGACTGTACGCCGTCCCGGCCCCGCGATCGAAACAAGCGCGCGCGAGGCTCGGGGCGGTCGTGGGGCGCCCTCGACCCGGTCCCCGCTCAGATCGCGACCGCGCTGTCCTCGTCCATCCGCAGCGACCACGCCATGTGGCCGTCCGGGCCGACCAGCCAGGCGAGGTTCGTGCCCTCGGTCAGGAGCTGCTGGGACCGGGCGAGGGCGACCGTGATGGCGTCGCGCAGGCTGGGCGCCTCGATCGGGTCGTCGCACAGCGGCGGCCGGACGACCCCGCTGTCCTCCCGCCACGCCACACGGAGGTGATAGATCGGCATGGTCCTCGCTCGACCGTCAATGACCGCGGCAGGGCCGTTGCCTCGGCAACAGGGGTGATAATCCGGCGCGGCGCGTTTGAACAGGCGGATCCGCGCCGGCCGGTCCCTGGGCGGATTTGACCCGCTGGCGAGGCGTGGTCACCATGCTAGCTTCCGCGGCGGCCTGCGCGGGATGGCGCGGCCGGACTTCCGGACGGCGCGAGCGAGGCACGGGACGAACACGGGCGTGAGAACGGATCCTCCGAGAACGGCCGACACCGCCGTGCGCGCGCGGCTCGACCGGCTCGTGGCGCAGGCCGGCGCGGCCGATCTGTGGGAGCGGGCGTGGCCCGTGCTGTGGCGCGGGCTCGCGGTCGTCCTCGCGTTCCTGGCCGTCTCCTGGCTCGGGCTCTGGCTCGACCTGCCCCCGCTGTGGCGGATGATCGGACTCGGCCTGTTCGCGCTCGCCCTCGTCGGCGGCCTCGCGCCGCTGCTGCGCACCGCGCGCCTCGACCGCCGCGAGGCCCTGGCGCGGATCGACCGCGAAGCGGCGGGAGGAAGCGGCGCGCTCGCGCACAACCCGGCCTCGGCCATCGAGGACACCCTGGCCCTCGGCGCCGGGGACCCGGCCACCCGCGCCCTCTGGGCCCTGCACCAGCGCCGCGCCGCGGAGGCTGTCGCGGGGCTGCGGGTCGGGCGCCCGCGCCCGATGATGGCCCGCCACGACCCCTTCGCGCTGCGCGCGGCCCTCGCCGTGACGGCGGTGGCGAGCCTGTTCGTGGCCGGTCCCGAATGGCGCGAGCGCATCGGCAGCGCCTTCGACTGGCGCGAGCCCCCGGCGTCCGGCCCGAATTTCCGGGTCGACGGCTGGATCGACCCGCCCCTCTACACGCGCATGCCCCCGCTCATCGTCACCATGAACGGGGCCGAGCAGCGCCTGCGGGCACCGGTCAACTCGCAGCTCATCATCCGCATCGCCGGCGAGGGCCAGGCGACGCTGACGCCCAATCCCGGCCTTCAGGCGCTGCCCGGCAAGGAGGCGCGCGCCGACCTGCGCGAGGATCGCTTCCAGATCACCGGCCCGACGGCCGAACTCGCGATCACCACCGGCGCGCAGACGCAGCGCCTCGTGGTCGAGGCCATTCCCGACCATCCGCCCGAAGTCAGGAGCGTCGGCGCGCCGGAGGTGAACGGGCGCGGCACCTTCAATCTCACCTACCGGGCCAAGGACGATTACGGCATCGCCTCGGCGGAGGGCCTGGTCGAGCCGCTGCGCCCGGGTCGCTCCCTGGTGCCGCCGCCCCGCATCGCGCTGGCGCTGCCCTCGGACGCGTCGGGCGAGACCGACACCAAGACGCTCGTCGATCTCACCGACAATCCCTGGTCGGGCGCGCGGGTGCGCTTCACGATCGTGGTGAAGGACGAGGCCGGGCAGGAGGGCCGCACGGCGACCGTCGAGATGACCCTGCCGGCGCGGCCCTTCCGGGACCCGCTCGCCCGCGCGCTCGCCGATGAGCGCCGCCGCCTCGTGACGGGACCGGACGAGAACCGGGTTCGCGTCCAGACCGCCCTCGACGCCCTCCTGATCGCGCCGGAGCTCTTCACGCCGCAGCCGGGCGTCTTCCTCGGCCTCAAGACCGCGACCCGCCGCCTGCGCCGCGCGGAGAACGACGAGGGCCTCACGGAGGTCGCCGACCTCCTCTGGGAGATGGCCCTGAAGATCGAGGACGGCGATCTCTCGGATGCCGAGAAGCAGCTTCGCCAGGCCCAGGACCGTCTCAAGGACGCGATCGAGCGCAACGCGCCCGACGACGAGATCAAGCGGCTGACGCAGGACCTGAAGCAGGCCCTCGACCGGTTCATGAAGGAATTCGCCGAGAAGCAGCGCAAGGAGCCGCGCGATCCCTCGCAGAAGAGCGAGGGCCAGCAATCCTCCAAGAGCGTGACGCCGGACGATCTCGACAAGATGCTGCAGGACATGGCCGATGCCATGAAACGCGGCGACACGGCGGAAGCGCAGCGACTGATGGAGCAGCTGCGCAACATCCTGGAGAACCTGCAGAGTGCGGAGCAGGGCGGCAGGTCGGACCCGACCGCCCGCGAGATGCAGAAGCAGATGAAGGACCTCGATCAGATGGCCCGCGAGCAGCAGGGCCTGCGCGACGAGACCTTCCGCGAGGGCCAGGACAAGCGCAACGCCGAGCAGGGACAGCGCGGCCAGCGGCCCCAGCAGCGCGGCCAGCCCCAGCAGGGCCAGCGCGGCCAGGGTCAGCAGGGCCAGGGACAGCAGCAGGGCCAGGAGCAGGGACCGCAGCAGGGCCAGCAGGGGCAGCGCGGCCAGGGCGGTCGCGGCCAGCAGGGCGAGGGCAGCGTCGGCGAACGCCAGCAGGCCCTGCGCCAGCGTCTCGAGGATCTCCAGCGCCGCATGAAGGAGAACGGCATGCGCGGCGAGGAGGGCCTCTCCGACGCCGAGGATGCCATGCGCCAGGCCGAGAACGCCTTGCGGCAGGGCAAGGAGGGCGAGGCGGTCGACGCGCAGGGCCGCGCCCTCGACGGGCTCAAGCGCGGCGCCGAGGGCATGGCGCAGCAGATGCAGGAGATGGCCGAGGGCGAGGACCAGGGCGAGCAGGAGGGCGGCCAGAACCCGAGCCAGCAGGGCCAGGCCGGAGCGCGCGACGACGACCCCCTCGGCCGCCCGACCCGCGGGCGCGACATGTCGGATGGGCGCGTCAGGGTGCCGGGTGCCGACGAATCGGCGGTGCAGCGCGCCCGCCGCATCATGGAGGAACTGCGGCGCAAGCTCGGCGACCCGAGCCGGCCGCGCGAGGAGCTCGACTATTTCGAGCGTCTGCTGCGGCGCAACTGAGCGAGGTGTGCCCCTGCCGGGGCATTCCGCGAACGCCTATCTCAGGCAGACCAGTGCCGATCCTGAACCGGTGATTCGATGTCCGCCAACACCCTCGTCCTCGTCGCCTGCCTCGCGGTGGCGGTCATCCTCCTCCTCGGCCTCGCCAACATGATGCGGGGCGGCAGCGCCAACCTGTCCCAGCGCCTGATGCGGCTGCGCGTGCTGCTGCAATTCGTGGCGATCATCATCATCATGGGCGTGGTCTGGTGGCGCTCGGCCTGACCGGCCTGTGTGGCGGCGAGGCCGCACCGGTCCGCTATCGCGCCGCGTGGGGATGAATTCCCGCGCTGGCTGCAATCCGCCGCCTGCCGGCCCCTGGGCCGCCATGCTACGGACATCCGGTTCAACCGGATTCGTCCTGCATGACTGCCACGCTCAAACGTCTCCTCGCCGGCGCCCTCGCCCTCACGGCGGCCCATTCCGTCGAGGCGGCCGATCTCGGTTACGCCCCGCAGCCGCGCGCGGCCTACATTCCCCCGGTCCAACCGATGAGCATCGTCTCGGAGGTCCGCATCGGCGGCGCCGTCCAGGACCCGGGCAGCGCCGAGGGCAAGGCTCGCGGCTTCAGCACCGAGAACGTGAACGGCGAGATCCTGTTCGCGAAGCCGCTCATCAGCGCCGATCCGTTCTGGCAGGCCTTCGTTCCGCGTCCGACGGTCGGCGGCAGCTACAACACCGGTGGCCGCACCAGCTACGCCTATCTGGGCGCCACCTGGACCCTGGAGATCTTCCCCGGGACCTTCAACAACCGCGTCTTCCTCGACGGCTTCTTCGGCGGCGCAGCCCATAACGGCTATACCGGGCCGAAAGCCACGACGCCCTACGGCTTCAACACGCTCGGCTGCAATCCGCTGTTCCGCGAGGCGGCGGCGCTCGGCTTCCGCCTGACCGAGCATTGGAGCATCATGGCGACCGTCGAGCACATGTCGAATGCCGGTCTCTGCGCCAACAACCGCGGCCTGACCAATTTCGGCGGCAAGCTCGGCTACACGTTCTGATGACGTAGGGAGCCCGCGGCGCCGGTGGTCACGCTCAACCGCATCTACACACGCACGGGCGACAAGGGCACCACCGCCCTCGCCAACGGCGAGCGCCGCTCGAAGGCGGACCTGCGCATCGAGACCTACGGCACGGTGGACGAGACCAATGCCTGCATCGGCCTCGCGCGGCTCCACGCGGAGCCTCGCCTCGACGCGATGCTGGCGGCCATCCAGAACGACCTGTTCGACCTCGGCGCCGACCTCGCGACCCCGCCGAGCGCGGCGCCGCCGGCCTACGAACCCCTCCGGGTCGTGCCTCAGCAGGTGAAGCGGCTCGAGGCCGATATCGATGCGCTGAACGCCGACCTCGCGCCGCTCAAGTCGTTCGTGCTGCCGGGCGGCTCGCCCGCGGCGGCCGCGCTCCACCTCGCCCGCACCGTCTGCCGCCGGGCCGAGCGGCTGGCGGTGCAACTCTCGATGGTGGATGGCGAGACCGTCTCGGCGGAAGCACTGCAGTACCTCAACCGCCTCTCCGACTTCCTGTTCGTGGCGAGCCGTACCGCCAACACCAACGGCGCCGACGACGTGCTCTGGGTCCCCGGCAAGAACAGGTAGGGG
The DNA here is from genome assembly GCF_037106235.1 of Methylobacterium nigriterrae. Taxonomy (NCBI): domain Bacteria; kingdom Pseudomonadati; phylum Pseudomonadota; class Alphaproteobacteria; order Hyphomicrobiales; family Methylobacteriaceae; genus Methylobacterium; species Methylobacterium nigriterrae. The sequence continues at coordinate 38,510 of NZ_JBAWTG010000002.1, forward strand.
CGGGCATCGCGCCTTCGTTCAACTCCGTACCGGCTTTTCAAAACACGGGACCGCCACCTCCGCAGCCCACGCCGGGGATGTTGCCGCAGGCGCGTTGACAAGGCGGAAATGTGGCCGTTACGGTCCGCCGCCCTGACTGGTCGGGGCCTGATCCCGTGCGGTCCGCTCCCCGGCCCATGGAATCGAGCGAGATCGAGAGCGAAGCCGCGCCGCTAGACGCGTCGGCTCGTGCGCCCATGTCTCCTGCGGAGGATTGTGACCGCCATGAAGGTTCTGGTGCCGGTGAAGCGGGTCGTCGACTACAACGTCAAGATCCGGGTCAAGGCGGACGGCTCGGGCGTTGAGCTGTCGAATGTCAAGATGTCGATGAACCCGTTCGACGAGATCGCCGTCGAGGAAGCGATCCGGCTCAAGGAGAAGGGCAAGGTCACCGAGATCGTGGCCGTCTCGATCGGCCCGCAGCAGGCCCAGGAGACGCTGCGCACCGCGCTCGCCATGGGGGCGGACCGGGCGATCCTGGTCAAGACCGAGGTCAATTGCGAGCCGCTGGCGGTGGCCAAGCTCCTCAAGGCGGTGGCCGAGAAGGAGGCGCCCCAGCTCGTCATCCTGGGCAAGCAGGCGATCGACGACGACTCGAACCAGACGGGCCAGATGCTGGCCGCGCTGCTGGGCTGGCCGCAGGGCACCTTCGCCTACAAGGTCGCGTTCGGCGAGGGCCAGATCGAGGTCACCCGCGAGGTCGACGGCGGGCTGCAGACGGTGAGCCTGCAGCTGCCGGCCATCGTCACCACCGATCTGCGCCTCAACGAGCCGCGCTACGCGTCGCTGCCCAACATCATGAAGGCCAAGAAGAAGCCGCTGGAGGAGCTCGCGCCGGACGCGCTCGGCGTCGACGTCACGCCGCGGCTCAAGGTCCTCAAGACCGAGGAGCCCCCGGGCCGGCAGGCCGGCGTCAAGGTCGCCTCGGCGGCCGAGCTCGTGCAGAAGCTCAAGGTCGAGGCCGGCGTCATCTGATCGCTCTGGAGCGGGCCGCGCCCCCCGCCCCTCTCACGCCCGCCGGCCGGCCCGAGGCGCCCGCGGGCCCGCACTCTTTTCCGAGGATCCCATGGCCACCCTCCTGTACATCGAGCACGAATCCGGCACGGTCAAAGACGCGTCTCTGAAGGCCCTCACCGCGGCCCAGCAGATCGGCGGCCCCATCCACGCGCTGGTGCTCGGCTCCGGCTCGAAGCCGGCCGCCGAGGCCGCGGCCCGGCTCGAGGGCGTCGAGACGGTGCTGCTGGCTGAGGACGCGGTCTACGATCACGCGCTGGCCGAGCCGACCGCGGCGCTGATCGCGGCCATCGCCGAGCCCTACGAGGCGATCGTGGCGGCGGCCACGACCACGGGCAAGAACGTGCTGCCGCGGGTGGCCGCGCTCCTCGACGTGGCGCAGGTCTCCGACATCATCAAGGTGGTCGCGCCCGACACGTTCGAGCGGCCGATCTACGCCGGCAACGCGATCCAGACGGTGCAGGCGCCGGGTCCGAAGCGGGTGATCACGGTGCGCACGGCGGCCTTCAAGGCGGCGGGCGAGGGCGGCGCGGCCGAGGTCCAGGCGGTGTCGGCGGCCGCCCCCCAGGCCGGCGGGGCATCGTTCAAGGGCGAGGAGATCGCCAAGTCCGACCGGCCCGAGCTGGCCTCGGCCCGCATCATCGTGTCGGGCGGGCGCTCGCTCGGCTCGGCGGACAAGTTCCGGGAGCTGATCGAGCCGCTGGCCGACGCGCTGGGGGCGGCGGTCGGCGCCTCGCGGGCGGCGGTCGATGCGGGCTACGCGCCGAACGACTGGCAGGTGGGCCAGACCGGCAAGGTCGTGGCGCCCGACCTCTACGTGGCGGTGGGCATCTCGGGCGCGATCCAGCATCTGGCCGGCATGAAGGACTCGAAGGTGATCGTGGCGATCAACAAGGACGAGGACGCGCCGATCTTCCAGGTGGCCGATTACGGCCTCGTCGGCGACCTCTTCCAGGTCGTGCCGGACCTGCAGGCCGAGATCGCCAAGGCCAAGGGCTGAACGGTCGAGGACTGACGAACACGCATTCCCGCGCGGCGATTGGGCTCCACCGCCGCGCGGGAATGGTCTAAGGAATTGACGTGACGCGCGTTTGGCGAGCCTCGAACGCCGGCCGCGTCGACGGGAATCTTTCGGCGGCCGGTCGGGCCGCGCGTCGGGGGCGTGGTTGCGACATGGGCATCGATATCAAGCGGGTCGGGATCATCGGTGCGGGCCAGATGGGCAGCGGCATCGCCCAGGTCTGCGCGGTGGCCGGCATCGATGTCTTGCTGAATGACCGCGAGGCATCCCGCATCGAATCGGGGCTCGCAACCATCGACGGCAACCTCGCCCGCCAAGTCGCCAAGGCGCATCTCGATGAGAGCCAGCGGCGCGACGCCCGCGAGCGGATCGCCCCGGCGGCGAGCTTCTCCGATCTCGGCGCCTGCGACCTCGTGATCGAGGCCGCCACCGAGGACGAGGCGACGAAGCGCCAGATCTTCTCGACCCTGTGCCCGATGCTCGGCCCGGACGCGCTCGTGGCGACGAACACCTCGTCGATCTCGATCACGCGGCTCGCCGCTGCGACGGACCGGCCGGAGCGCTTCATCGGCATCCACTTCATGAACCCGGTGCCGGTGATGCAGCTCGTCGAGCTGATCCGCGGCATCGCCACGGAGGACGCGACCTACGAATCGGCCAAGGCCTTCATCGCCAAGCTCGGCAAGACCTCGACCATGTCGGAGGACTTTCCGGCCTTCATCGTCAACCGCATCCTGCTGCCGATGATCAACGAGGCGATCTACACGCTCTACGAGGGCGTCGGCTCGGTCGAGGCGATCGACACGGCGATGCGCCTCGGCGCGAATCACCCGATGGGCCCGCTGCAGCTCGCCGACTTCATCGGCCTCGATACCTGCCTGTCGGTGATGCAGGTCCTCTACGAAGGCTTGGCCGATTCCAAGTACCGCCCCTGCCCGCTCCTCGTGAAGTACGTCGAGGCCGGCTGGCTCGGCCGCAAGACGAAGCGCGGCTTCTACGATTACCGCGGCGAGCACCCCGTCCCCACCCGCTGAACCGGCGCCGTGCCGGCCCGGCACGGTGGCCGAGCCGGAGGTTGCGTCCCGCGCCGCTACTTGTTCCCGTTCGCGCTCGGCTGGGCCGGCTGCGGGTAGGCCGGGTTGGCCGCCGGGACATTGCCGCTGTTCGAGGAGGACGGCGCGTTGGACTGGCCGGTCACCGAGCCGGTCACCTCGCGGCGCGACGCATCCTGGCTCTGGCTGGCGTAGTCGTTCGGCGACTTGGCGCCGTTCCAGGTCAGCAGCCCCACCGTCGCGATCGCGAGCAGGACGAGGCTCGCCACCAGCACGTACAGAACCGGCTTGCCCCGCGAACCCTGACGCGCCTTTTCATCCGGAAGCCGTTCAACCATCTGCAACCTCGCCTGTGCGCCCGTTCGGGCGGTTCGTGTCCGATCCGACCGATCCGACACGTCCATGTGACCACGTCCATGTGACGGCCGGAAACGCGGCGTTGCAGGCGCAAGTTCCTCGCGCGGGCGTGATCGGCTGGGGATCGGAACCGCGGATCAGCGCCCCGTGACCAGCAGGATCTTGCCCAGATGCGTGCTCGATTCCATCAGCGCATGCGCCTCGCCGGCCTTTTCCAGCGGGAAGGTCGCGTGGATGACGGGCCTGATCGCGCCCGACTCGAGATCGGGCCAGACATCGCGGCGCAGACCCTCGGCGATCTCGGCCTTCTCGCTCTTCGGCCGCGGCCGCAGCGTCGCCCCCGTGAAGGTCAGGCGCTTCAGCATGATGGGGGTGATGTTGAGCCCGTCGACCTTGTAGCCGCCCATCAGGGCGATCATCACGAGCCGGCCCTCGACCGCGAGCGCGGCGAGGTTGCGCGGCAGGTAGCTCGCCCCGATCATGTCGAGGATCACGTCCACGCCCTTGCCGTCGGTGAGGCGCTTCACCTCCTCGGCGAAGTCCGCCTCCCGGTAGTTGATGGCGGCATCTGCCCCGAGATCCTCGCAGAAGCGGCATTTCTCGTCGGAGCCCGCCGTGGCGAAGACATGGGCGCCGTGCTGCTTGGCGATCTGGATCGCCGTCGAGCCGATCCCGCTCGACCCGCCATGCACGAGGAAGATCTCTCCGGGCTGGAGGCGCCCGCGCTGGATCACGTTGGAATAGACGGTGAAGAACGTCTCGGGCAGGCCCGCCGCCTCGACGAGCGAGAGGGGCTTGGGCCTCGGCAGGCACTGGGCGGCCTCGGCCACCGCGAACTCGGCGTAGCCGCCGCTGATGGTGAGCGCGCAGACCTCGTCGCCGACGTTGAGACCCGTGACGCCCTCGGCCAGCGCCACGATCCGGCCGGCAACCTCGAGGCCCGGGATGTCAGTGGCGCCCTTCGGCGGCGGGTAGCTTCCTTTTCGCTGCATCACGTCGGGCCGGTTCACGCCCGCCGCCGCCACCTCGATCAGCACCTGGCCCGGGCCCGCCTGCGGCAGCGGTGCCGTCTCGACCGTCATGACCTCGGGCCCGCCCGCGCCGTCGAAGCGGATCTGGCGCATGGTCTCGGGCAGGGTCGGCGTGGCTGACATCGGGTTCTCCTTGAAGTCCACCCCTAGTTGCGGCCCGGCCGCCGCTTGGCAAGGCCCGGGCCGCTGCCGGCGGCCACGTCCCGGCCGGTCGGCATGCCGGCCGGCACGGCCGCCCTACCGGGTGCCGTACATCCGGTCGCCGGCATCGCCGAGGCCCGGGACGATGTAGCCGTGGTCGTTGAGGTGGCTGTCGATGGCGGCAGTCCAGATCGGCACGTCCGGATGGGCGGCGCGGAGGTGGGCGATGCCCTCGGGCGCCGCCAGCAGGCAGACGAAGCGCAGGTCCTGCGCACCGCGCTGCTTCAGGCGCTCCAGGGCGGCGACGGCGGAGTTCGCGGTCGCCAGCATCGGATCGAGCACGAGCACGGTCCGGTCGGCGAGGTCCGACGGCGCCTTGAAATAATACTCGACCGCCTCAAGCGTGTCGGGATCGCGATAGAGGCCCACATGCGCGACCCGCGCCGAGGGCAGCAGCGAGAGCATGCCGTCGAGGAAGCCGACGCCGGCGCGCAGGATCGGGGCAAGGACGAGCTTCTTGCCCTGGATCTGGCGCCCCTCCATCGCCTGCAGAGGCGTCTCGATGGTGACCGGCTCGAGCGGCAGGTCGCGGGTGACCTCGTAGGCCAGCAGCATCCCGATCTCGTTGAGGAGCCGGCGGAACCCTTGGGTCGAACGCCTCTGGTCGCGCATCAGCGTGAGCTTGTGCTGAACCAGGGGATGATCCACCACCGTCACCGAAGCCGCCTGTCCCTGCATGGCCGATCCTCCCGTGCCGCGACGGCCCGGCGACCGTCACGTCTCAGGGCCACATGGCACGAAAGGCGCTGCCGCGGCCACATCCAAGGCTGCCCATGCAAGAAGGGCCCCCGCCTTGCGGCGGGAGCCCTCGATGACGCGGCGCGGCCGGCGGGATCAGGCGCCCGTCGTGCCGTCGCCGCCCTGCTGGCGGCGCTTGGCCATGAAGGCGTCGAACTGCTCGCGGTCCTTGGCGCGGCGCAGTTCCTCGACGAACTCGGCGAAGGCGCGGCTCTCCTCCTGCAGGGCGCGGCGCTGGGCGTCGAGCCGGTCGAGTTCGGCCTTGCGGTACTCGTCGAAGGCCCAGTTGCCGGTATTGCCGCCGGCATTGGCCGCCTCGAAGGCGCGGGCGAAGCGGGAGGCCGGCCGGCCCTCGCCGGTCCACGAGCCGGCGCCGCGCCGGGCGAGGTCGCGCAACTCGGTGAGCGCCGGATAGCCCGCGAGCTTCCAGGCGACGTAGGCGACGGCGAGCGGCCACCAGTAGATGAAGCTCACCACGATGGCACCGATCTCGAGGGAGCGGCGCGGGAACGGGCCGCTACGGCAAACCTTGCCGCTCGCCCAAGGGGAAGTGGAGGAAAAGCTCACGGTTCACGGCTCCGATGTTAATGTGAACCACATTCACATGCGGGTCCGCCGGCCCCGTTTCAAGGGTCGGCCACGCGAGATTTCCCGCGTGCCTCATCCGGGCCTCGCCGCGCCCGCTCCGTGCACGAGCGCGAGCACGCCGGCCCTCAGCAGCTCGTACTTGTCGGGCGTGCCGGGCCCACGCGGCAGCTGGCCTGCGGCCGAGAGCGTGGCGAGGCCATGGGAGAGCGCCCAGACCTCGAGGGCGATGAAGCGCGGGTCGACACCGGCGAACCCGTCCGGGAACGTCGCCTGCAGGGCCTCGACCAGCAGATCGAAGGGGCTCGGACGGTCGGGCAGCCCGGTCCCGAGATTGGCGCCGCGCGTCTCGAAGATCGCCGCGTAGTAGCCGGGCTCCTCCTCCGCGAAGGTGAGGTAGGCCTCGCCCATGCGGGTGAAGCGCTCGAGCGGGGTGCCCCGCGAGGTGAGCGCCCGGGCAAGCCTCTCGGCGAGATCCGCGAAGCCGCGGCCCGCCACCTCTTCCAGGAGCGCTTCGCGCCCGCGGAAATGACGGTAGAGGGCAGCCGGCGTGACCCCGACGAGCCGGGCCGCATCCACCAGGGTGAAGCCGCCGACGCCGCGCTCCGCGATGAACCGGCGCGCCGCCTCGATCAGGGCTTCCTTGAGGTTGCCGTGGTGGTAGCTGCGCCGGTCGCCCGGTCCTTCGCGCCAGGGTCGCAACGGGTCCTCCTCGCAGGCGCCCCACCGAGAACGGCGCGTGCCGTTTCAGGAACGTATCCCTCCCTAACACGGGAGCGCGGCTTTTCGACCCTGTTCGCGCTCCGCGCTCCACGGCCGTGGCTCGAATGTCCGCACGCCGCCCCGCGCACGGTTCCCCTCGGCCCTGCGCGGTACGGCTCCCGGATCCACGCGTCGCGGTGAGAGACCGGGGTTCGAAGCACGAGGCGCCTCCCTCGCCATGCGGGCCGGAGAGCCGCGTAGCGATGCGGGACCCTGCAGGCCTGCACCGATGGCCTTGCATCGACTGCCGCCCCCGGGGCGGCGCGCCGGGTGGAGGCGCCCATCGCTCAGGTGAGCGGGAAGGCCTGGCCTGCGGCGAGCGGCGGCAGGCCCAGGTGGCGCGCGACCGCCTGGCCGATATCGGCGAAACTCGCGCGCCGGCCGAGATCGCGGGCCGCGAGGCCGGGGCCGAAGGCGAGGACGGGCACCTGTTCGCGGGTGTGGTCTGTGCCGGCCCAGGTCGGGTCGTTGCCGTGGTCGGCCGTGATCAGGCAGAGGTCGCCGGGCGCGAGCGCCCGCTCGATCCCGGGCAGGCGGGCGTCGAAGGCTTCGAGCTCGGCCGCGTAGCCCGGCACGTCGCGGCGGTGGCCGTGCTCGGTGTCGAAATCCACGAGGTTGAGGAAGACGAGGCCGCCCTCGGGCAGGTCCCGGAACGCGTCGAGCGCCGCCGTCAGGCACGAATCGTTGCCGCCGGGCTTGACCTCGCGGCCGGTGGCGCGGTGGGCGAAGATGTCGCCGATCTTGCCGACGCTCACCACCGCGCGTCCGGCCTGCGCGCAGGCATCGAGGAGCGTGCGGCCCGGCGGCGCGACGGCGTAGTCCCGGCGGTTGCGGGTGCGCTGGAAGCCGGCCTCCGCCGAGCCGACGAAGGGCCGCGCGATCACGCGCCCGACCCGGTAGGCGTCGCAGAGCTCCCGCGCGAGCGCGCAGAGGTCGTAGAGGCGCGCCAGCCCGAACGCCTCCTCGTGGGCCGCGATCTGGAAGACGCTGTCGGCCGAGGTGTAGCAGATCGGCCTTCCCGTGCGCAGGTGCTCGGCCCCGAGCGCCTCGATGATGGCGATGCCCGGGGCGTGCACGTCGCCCAGGATGCCGGGCAGGCCGCCGCGCGCGATCAGCTGCCGCGTCAGCGCGTCCGGGAAGGCGGGGTGCGTGTCGGGGAAGTGGCCCCACGGCTCCAGCACCGGCACGCCCGCGATCTCCCAATGACCGGAGGGCGTGTCCTTGCCGGCAGCCGTCTCGACCGCGTGGCCGTAGGCGCCCCGCGGGGCGCCGGCGGGTTCGAGACCCGGGGGGAGCCGGCCGGTGGCGCCGCGCGCCGCGAGGCCGAGGCCGAGCGCGGCCAGATGCGGCAGCGCGAGCGGGCCCCGGCGCAGGCCCTCGCGGTCGCCGCGCCCCGCGGCGCAGGCCTGCGCGATGTGGCCCAGCGTGTCGGCGCCCGCGTCACCGTAGCGGGCGGCGTCCGGGGCGCCGCCGATGCCGACCGAATCGAGCACGATGAGCAGTGCGCGGGCCATCGCCTCAGGCGGTCTCGGTGTCGGCGAGCGTCTCACTCTCCATCGCGAAGGCGGCGGAGAACAGGGTGCGGGTATAGGCGGTCCTCGGCCGGGCGAAGATCTCCTCGGCAGGCCCCTCCTCCACGACCTGCCCGTGCTGCATCACCAGCACGTAGTTGGCGAGCGCCCGCACCACCTTGAGGTCGTGGCTGATGAACAGGTAGGCGAGCTTGCGCTCGCGCTGGAGGTCGCGCAGCAGCGTCACGATCTGCGACTGCACGGAGCGGTCGAGCGCCGAGGTCGGCTCGTCGAGGACGACGAAGCGGGGCTTGAGCACCATCGCCCGCGCGATCGCGATGCGCTGGCGCTGTCCGCCGGAGAATTCGTGCGGATAGCGGTCCATCGACGCCGGATCGAGCCCGACATCGGCCAGCGCCTGCGCGACCACGGCCCGGCGCTCCGCGGCCGAGCGGATCTCGCCCTGCACCACGAGCCCCTCGGCCACGATGTCGGCCACCGACATGCGCGGCGAGAGCGAGCCGTAGGGATCCTGGAAGACGACCTGCATGTCCCGCCGCAGGGGCCGCATGGCGGCGACGCCGAACGCGTCGATCGCCTGGCCCAGGAACACGACCGGTCCCTCGGAGCCCGTCAGCCGCAGGAGCGCGAGCCCGAGCGTGGTCTTGCCCGATCCGGATTCGCCCACCACCCCCACGGTCTCGCCCTCGCGCACCAGGAGCTTGACGCCGTCGACCGCCTTGATGTGCCCGGTGGTGCGCCGCAGGAGACCCTCCTTGATCGGGAACCAGACCTTGAGCGGGCCGGCCTCGACGAGGAAGGGCGCGTCCGTCGGCACCGAGTTGGCGCGCCCGGCCGGCTCCGAGCTGATCAGGCGCTGCGTGTATTCGTGGCGCGGATTCCCGAAGACTTCGGCCACCGGTCCGGCCTCGACGATCTTGCCCCGCAGCATCACGCAGACGCGGCCGGCGATGCGCTCGACGATGCCGAGATCGTGGGTGATGAACAGCATCGCCATGCCGAGCCGCCGCTGCAGGTCGGCGAGCAGCGACAGGATCTGAGCCTGCACGGTCACGTCGAGGGCGGTGGTGGGCTCGTCGGCGACGAGCAGGTCCGGCTCGCAGGCGAGCGCCATCGCGATCATCACGCGCTGGCGCTGGCCGCCCGACAATTCGTGCGGATAAGCGCCCATGCGCCGCTCGGCGTCGCGCAGGCCCACCAGTTCGAGGAGTTCGAGGATGCGCGCGCGCGCCTTCCGGCCCGTCAGGCCGCGGTGGAGCGCGAGAACCTCGCCGATCTGCCGCTGGATCGAGTGCAGCGGGTTGAGCGAGGTCATGGGCTCCTGGAACACCATGGTGATGTCGGCGCCCCGCACCTCGCGCAGGGCGCGCTCGGGCAGGCCCAGGAGATCGCGCCCCTTGAACAGGATGCGCCCGCCCGGATGATGGGCCGCCCCGTCGAGCAGGCGCAGGATCGAGAGCGCGGTCACCGACTTGCCCGAGCCCGATTCGCCCACCAGCGCCACTGTCTCGCCGGGTTCGATGGTGAAGCTCACCCCGTCGACGGCCCGCGTCTCGCCCTCCCGCGTGCGGAAGGCGACCGAGAGATCTTCGACGGACAGGAGCGGCTCGGTCATCGGGCTCTGGATTTCGAGGGGCGCATGTCGGGAGGCAGTCGGCGCGGGCTGGTGCGGCCTTGCCGGTTATAGCGCGGGCGGCCGGCTTGGGCGAACCATGCGGCGACGCGCGCACGGACCGGATTGAACCGCGGCCGCGCCACGCTAGAACCGGGGCCGTGACCAAGCTCCCGCTCCGGACCTGTGCCGCCGCTCTCGGCGCGCTCCTGCTCGCCGCGCCGGCCTCCGCCGCCCCGTCCGAGGGCGCCACCGAGACCGTCGAGCAGGCGCTCTGCCGGCTGATCGAGGGCTCGGCGAGGACGCAGGGGCTGCCCGTGCCCTTCCTGACGCGGCTGATCTGGCGCGAGAGCAGCTTCCGGGTCGGCGTCGTCAGCCCGGCCGGCGCGCAGGGGGTGGCGCAGTTCATGCCCGGCACGGCGCGCGAGCGGGGCCTCGTCGACCCGTTCGACCCCGAGCAGGCGATCCCGCACGCGGCGCATCTGCTGGCCGATCTCAGGCGCCAGTTCGGCAATCTCGGGCTCGCGGCGGCCGCCTATAACGGAGGCCCGACGCGCGTCTCGAACTGGCTCGCGGGCTCGGGCGACCTTCCTGCCGAGACGCGCGCCTACGTCTACGCCATCACCGGCCAGCCCGCCGAGGATTGGCGCGGGGGCGCGGGCAGCGTCGAGTTGGGACCGTCCGAGGGCAAGCCGCCGGACAAGCAGGCGCTCGACAAGCAGGGACCGGACAAGGCTGAGGCGAAGCCGGACGGCGCCCGGCGGGAAGCCGCCGAGAAGGCCGAGGCGGCGGAGCGGAAAGCGGAGGCGCCGCGGACCTGCCTGCAGGTCACGGCGGCGCTGCGCATCCCGTCGCGCGGGGACCGCTTCGCGCTCGGCCTGAACGAGGGGCCGGCCGCGCCCTGGGGCATCCAGCTCGCCGGCAACTTCTCGAAGGCGCTCGCGCTGCAGAGCTTCTCGCGGGCGCGGGCGGCCTACGCGCAGGTGATCGGCGAGGTGCGCCCGATGATCATCGGCACGCGCCTGCGCAGCCGCGGCACCCGCGCCTTCTACCGCATCCGCATCCCGGCCCAGAGCCGGCAGGCGGCGGACACGCTCTGCGGCAGGATCCGCACCGTCGGCGGCGCCTGCATCGTTCTCAGGACCTGAGCGCCCGCGTCCGCCTCCGCACCGCCACGCTCGCGACCGTCCGATTTCCTACCTTCGTCATGAATCCGCCCCGACCGGCATGCGATGGGGATGTGCGCAACCGAGAGACGCATGACCCGAGCCCTCACCGCCATCGCCAGCCTGGTCTGCCTCGCGCTCGCGGCGCTCGGCATGACGGCCTGCTCGCCGCTCGCCCTGTTCGACGCGATCGGCCCGCGCGATGCGGGCGGACGGCAGGCGCTGAAGAACCAGCCCTTCGGCCCGAACCCGCGCCAGCGCCTCGACGTGTTCGTGCCCGTATCGGCGCCCGAGACCGCGCCGGTGCTGGTCTTCTTCTACGGCGGCTCCTGGCAGAGCGGCGCGAAGGAGGATTACGCCTTCGTGGGCCAGGCGCTTGCCGCGCAGGGATTCGTGACGGTGGTGCCCGATTACCGGCTCTACCCGGAGGTGCAGTTCCCCGGCTTCTTGGAGGACGGCGCCGCCGCGATCGCCTGGGTGCGGGACAACATCGCGGCCTATGGCGGCGACCCGCGCCGGATCGTGCTCGCGGGGCATTCAGCTGGCGCCTACAACGCCGTGATGCTGGGTCTCGATCCGCACTACCTGCGGTCGGCGGGCGTCGACCCGAAGGTGGTGCGGGCGGTGGCCGGCCTGTCCGGCCCCTACGACTTCCTGCCCTTCGACCAGGAGACCGCGCAGCGCGTGTTCGGGCAGGCGCCCGACCCCGCCGCCACCCAGCCCGTCGCCTTCGTGGGTCCCCACTCGCCGCCGGCCTTCCTGGCCACCGGCGCGGCCGACACGGTGGTGCGCCCGCGCAATACCCAGAGCCTCGCGGCGAAGCTCCGCGCCGCCCGCGTGCCGGTGCAGGAGCGGATCTATCCGGGCCTCGACCATTCCGACACGCTGCTGGCGCTCTCGGTGACCTTCCGGTCGAAGGCCCCGGCGCTGGCCGAGATGGCGGCCTTCCTGCAGGGCCAGGCCAACCCGCGCGTCCAGGCTGCGGCCCGCGCGCGGCCCTGACCGGCCCCGCGCGCAGGCGCGCTACCGCGCAGATTCGGTTCCGCGCGGTCGAGCGCGTTTCCAGCCACACCGATCAGGCTCTCTCGGCACGGGGAAGGATGCAGGAGCTGCATCCCGGATCCTGTCCCGCATGGCCTATGGCCGGGGTCGCCTCGCGGCCGGCGCCCGGCGCGGAAGCGCGTCGTCATCGACGACGAGATGCGCGGCGGGCGGGAAAGCGCTCACCCACGGGCTCGTGAAGGGCGGCTCGGTCGATCGGCCGCGCCGACACGTTGACGGCGAGCGCGACCGCATCTTGACCTGAGCGAACGATCGGGACCACTCGAACACGGGCCGCGGACGCAGAAAGCCGCGGCACTGATCGGAGGAAACATGATGATCACGCGACGCACCCTGCTCGGCACGGCTGCGGCGGGCACTGGCCTCCTCGCCTGCCCTGCCATCCTGCGGGCACAGGCGCCGAGGGTGCTGAAGCTCTCGCACCAGTTCCCCGGCGGCACCCTCGAGGAGGGCGATGCGCGCGACCGCATCTGCCGCCGCTTCGCGCTGGACATCGAGAAGCGCACCGGCGGCAGCCTGACGGTCCAGGTTTATCCGAACTCGTCGCTGATGAAGACGCTCGCCCAGTTCAGCGCCGTCCGCAAGGGCGCGCTCGACCTGAGCCTCGTGCCGCTCTCCTACGCCGGCGGCGAGGTGGTGGAGGCCAATCTCGGCCTGATGCCGGCGCTCGTGTCGAGCTACGACCAGGCCGCCAAGTGGCGGACGGCGCGGATCGGCGAGGAGCTGGCCAAGGCCTTGAGCGACAAGGGCGTGATCATCGTGACCTGGATCTGGCAGTCGGGCGGCATCGCCTCCCGCGTGCACCCGATCCTGGTGCCCACGGACGTCAAGGGCGTGAAGATCCGCGGCGGCGGGCGCGAGATGGACATGATGTTCTCGAGCGCGGGCGGCATCGTCTCCACCATGCCGTCGAGCGAGATGTATATCGGCATGCAGACCGGGGCGCTGGAAGCCGCCGTCAGTGCCTCGACCAGCCTAATCTCCTTCCGCCTCGACGAGATGACCAAGAACCTGACCGCCGGGCGGGGCCGCTCGTTCTGGTTCATCCTGGAGCCGCTGATCATCTCCAAGGCGACATTCGATGCCCTGACGCCGGAGCAGCAGAAGGCCGTGCGGGAGGTCGGGCTGGAACTGGAGGCGTTCTCGTTCGCGGCGGCCAGGCACGACGACGAGGAGATCACCCGGATCTACGCGGCGCGCGGTGCCAAGATCCACGATCTCACGGGCGAGCACATCGACAAGTGGCGGGAGCTCGCCCGCGAGACGGCCTGGAAGGACTTCGCGGGAAAATCCGCCCGGACGGCCGAGCTCCTGAAGCTGGCCGAGCAGGTGCCCTGAGCCGGGCCGGGACGGCTTCGACGCAAGGTCGCGGCCGGCGGTCGCTGCCCGCGAACGGGTCGGCCGGACAGGGCCTCATGCCGTCGCCGGCCGGCGAGTTCGGCTTCCCGGCTTCGCAGCGCGTCCCCGCCGCTCGCGGGCCGGAGCGGCATCCCCGGTCGGCTTGCATCCCGGTGGTCGGACCTGACGCTCGGTGCCCGTAGCCAAGGGCTGCTTGCGAGCCGTTGCGGATCGTCGCCTGTCGTCCTGAGCCGCCGCTTTGGAGCGAGCGGATGAACCCGCTGAACGGCCGAGATGGGCGCGAAGCCATTGCCACCTCGGCGACGGGCGGATGTCGGTCGCCATCCTTCGCAAGCCTTACCTTTGCAAGCCTTACGCCGGATGGTTGGATGAACGGGATGCTGCGGCATCCATGCGAGTCGAAGGCGATGCCCGATCGCCGGCAGCGCGAGGTAGGAGCCACCATGGTCGCCAAGAACACGATCTGCCTCTGGTACGACAAGGACGCCGAGGCCGCCGCCCGCTTCTACGCCGAGACATTCCCGGAGAGCGCGATGGGGGCCGTCCACCGGGCGCCGGCCGACTACCCGTCGGGGAAGGCGGGCGACGTGCTGACGGTCGAGTTCACGGTGGCCGGCATCCCGTGCATCGGCCTGAACGGCGGGTCCGCGTTCCGGCACAGCGAGGCCTTCTCGTTCCAGATCGCCACGGACGACCAGGCGGAGACGGACCGTCTGTGGAACGCGATCGTCGGCAATGGCGGGCAGGAAAGCGCCTGCGGCTGGTGCAAGGATCGCTGGGGCATCTCGTGGCAGATCACGCCGCGCGTGCTCACCGCCGCGATGGCGGCCGGCGGCGAGGAGGCGAAACGCGCCTTCACGGCCATGATGACCATGCGCAAGATCGACGTCGCGGCGATCGAGGCGGCCCGGCGCGGATAACGTATGTCCGCAGCCGCGTTCCGGTCTCAGGCCTCGCGCCGCGTCAGGCGCTCGACCCGGCCGCGCAGGGCCTGCAGGCTGCGATAGCCGACCGCGGCCGAGATCTCGCGCGGGGCACGCCCGTCGGCGGCGAGCGCGAGCGCCCGCACGACCCGCGCCCGCGCCCGCCACGCGGCGAAGCTCAGGCCCGTCTCGTGACGGAACCCCCGGGTCAGGGTGCGGCGGCTCACCCCGCCGTGCTCCGCCCAGGCGTCGATGTCGAGGGCCAGGGCCGGGTCGTCGATCAGCCCGAGGCAGATCCGCCGCAGCCGGGCATCCTGCGGCAGCGGCAGCGTCAGGGGCGTCTCGGGCGCCCGCGCGATCTCGTCGAGCACCAGGGCCGCGAGATGGCCGCCGCGCCCGTCCTCGTCGTACAGGACCGGTTCCCGCGTGAGCGCGGCGAGCGCCGCGGCGAGGAGCGGCGAGACCTCGATCACCTGCGCGCGCGCCGGGAATCCCGCGACGGCCTCGGCGGCGAGATAGGCGGAGCACATCGAGACGGCGCCGTGCATCACCACCGCGTGGGGCAGGCGCGGAGGGATCCAGAGGGCGTGCCCTTCGGGCACGACCCAGGTGCCGTCCTCGGCGCTCGCCATCATCAGGCCCGCCGTCGCGTAGAGGAGCTGGGCCCGCGGATGGAAGTGCCGCTCGGTCCGGCTGCCGGCCGCGAAGGTCTTGGGCATCACCGCGACCCGGCGCGGCACGTCCTGGTAATCCTCGGCCCGAATCGATCGCATCGCCGCTTCCTCGGCCGTCACCTTGGCCCGATCGCGTACATCTTCGGCCCGACAGCGTCCATCGGGTCAGGTATGGACGGGGCGAGACCACGGAGATGCCGGCCCAATGGCGCCCGAGACCCTGTCCCGCCGCACGCTGCGCTTCGTCAACGTCGCGCACGCGCTCGACCATTACGTGCTCCTGATCTACCCGACCGCCGTGATCGCCATCGCGGCGCAGACGGGCCTGAGCTACGGCGAGCTGATCGGGCTCGCCACGGGCGCCTTCGTGGCCTTCGGCCTGTGCTCGCTGCCGATGGGCTGGCTCGCCGACCGCTACGGGCGGCGCACCCTGCTGGCGATCTTCTTCTTCGGCTACGGGCTGTCCTGCCTCGGCGTGGCGAGCGCGGCGACCCCCGCGGCCTTCGCGATCTGGCTCTGCGTGCTCGGCCTCGCCTCCGCGATCTATCACCCCGTCGGCTCGACCATGCTGGTCAGCCACGCGCGCCGGCTCGGGCACGACCTCGGGGTGAACGGCGTCTGGGGCAATTTCGGCGCGGCCACCGCCTCCGGCGTCACGGCCTTTCTCGCCGCCGGCCTCGGCTGGCAGGCGGCCTTCGTGCTGCCCGGGCTCGTGTGCCTCGCCTGCGGCACGGCCTTCCTTGCGCTCGTGCCCGGCGACGGCGACGGCGGCGCCCGCAGGGGCGGCGGCGCGCCGGTCATCCCGGTCTCCCGCCCGCTCGCGCTGCTGGCCGTGTTCGGCATCGCGATCGTGGCGGGCGGCATGACCTTCAACATCACCACGATCGCGATGCCGAAGGTGATCGACGAGCGCGTCGGCGACGGGCTGCCGCTCGCGCTGATCGGCTCGCTCGCGACCCTCGTGTTCGTGTTCGGCGCCCTGACGCAGGTGCTGATGGGGCGCCTGATCGACCGCTACAGCCTGCCGACGCTGTTCGTCGGGCTCGCCGTGCTGCAGCCGCTCGGGCTCGGCATCGCGGCGGCCGGCTCGGGGCTCCCCCTCCTCGTCGGACTCGTCCTCACCATGGCGGCGCTCTACGGGCAGGTCGTCATCAACGACGCGATGGTGGCCCGCTACGTGCCGGTCGCCTACCGGGCCCGGGCCTATAGCGTGCGCTACTTCCTGGGCTTCACGGTCGCGGGCTTCGTGGTGCCGATGATCGCGCTCCTGCACGAGCGCGGCGGCTTCGGGCTCGTGCTCGGGCTCGCGGCCGCGTTCGGGTTCGTGATCTTCGCCTCGGCGCTCGGCTTCTTCGGGCTGACGCGGCGCGACGGCGCGCGGGCCCTCGCGCCCGCCGAGTGAGCCGCCCGCATCAACCTTAAGGCGCGATAAACGGGCGCAAGCCGCGCGCCCGGCCGGCCGCTCGCGTCTTTCCCGGCTAGGATGGCGCGTCGCCGGCCCGTTCGGGCCCACGCGACCTCCCCGCCATGAGGCCGCCCGTGTCTTCGGCTGCACCGATCGACGTCGTTCCCGCCGCGCCCGCCGCGCCGGCCGCCCGCGACATCCCGGACTGGATGCGGGTCGGGCTGAACGTCGCCGTCTTCGTGGCGTTCTGGAACCATCTCTGGCTCGTCGACATCAGCGACCGCTCGCTGCTCGAAGCTTCCGAGGGCGGCAGCCTCGGCACGCAGGCGATCTTCGTGGGCCTCGCGCTCGCCATGGGCGCGGTGCTGTGGCGGCTCGGGCTCGGCCGCTTCCGGGCGCTCGCGACCTGGCCGTTGCTGCTCTGCGCCGGGTGGCTCGGGCTCACCGTCCTGACCTCGGTCGAGCCGATGCTGTCAATCCGGCGCGTGCTGTTCCTCCTCATCACGGCGTTCCTCGCCGCCGGAGTGCTCGTCGTCGCGCGGGACCGGCGCCAGTTCGCCGTGACGCTGGCGATCGGCGCCGCGATCATCCTGGCGTCCTGCTACCTGGCGGTCGCGCTCGTGCCGAACCTCGCGGTGCATTCCGCCTTCGACGTGGAGAGCGACCCGTCCCATCCCGGCCTGTGGCGCGGCATCTACCCGCACAAGAACATGGCCGGCGCCGGCATGGTCATCCTGACGATCGTCGGCCTCTACGTCGCGGCCGTCCTGAGCCGTTTCCTCGGCTGGCTGATCGCGGGCGCGGCCGCGATCTTCCTGCTCGGCACCTTCTCGAAGACCTCCCTCGCGCTGCTGCCGATCATCCTGGCGGTCACGGCCCTGTGCCGCCTCCTCACCGGGCGGGCGATCCGCGCGCTGCTGCTCGTCGGCCCCGTCCTCGTCCTCAGCGTCGTCTCGGTGGGGTCGATCTTCCTGCCGCCCGTGCAGGAGCTTCTCGGGATGCTGGTCCCCGACGCCTCCTTCACCGGGCGCAGCGAGATCTGGACCTTCGCAGTCGAGAACATCGCGCAGCGCCCGCTCATCGGCTGGGGCTACGGCGCCTTCTGGATGACCGAGCGCACCATGTACGGAAGCGGGCTCGTGTCGGACTGGACCCACACGGCCAACCACGCCCACAACGCCTATCTCGACACCGCCCTGATCATGGGCCTGCCGGGCCTCGCCGTCACGATCCTGGCGCTCGTGCTGGCGCCGCTGCGGGACCTGCTCCGCCTCGCCGCCGGGCGTGATCTCGATCCCACGACGCTGCTGTTCGTTCGCCTCTGGTTCTTCGCGCTCGTCACGGCGAACTTCGAATCCGCTCTCTACAACGGCAACGACGCGACCTGCTGCATGCTGATGATGTCCGTCTTCGGCCTGCGCCTGCAGATGTCCCACCGGATGATCGCGGGCTGAGGCGCGCTTGCCCTCATTGCGGCAGTTCGAACACCACGAGCGCGTCGCCCGTGCCGAAGCCCGACGCCCTGGTGTAGGAGGAGCCGCCCGCCGCCACCGCCAGGTATTGCCGCCCGTCGAGCGCGAAGGTGACGGGCGGCCCGCTGATGCCCGCCCCGCACTGGAAGCGCCACAGGACGGCGCCGGTGCGCGCGTCGTGCGCGTCGAGATGCCCGTCCTCCTCGCCCGAGAAGACGAGGCCGCCCGCCGTCGACAGCGTGCCGCCCGAGAGCCGGCTCCCGGCCTTCACGGACCACGCGATCCGGCCCCCGGCGCGCAGATCGATCGCCGTCAGCGTGCTGAAGGCGGGCTCGCCCCGCGCCTCGCTCGTCTCGGTGTAGCGGATCTCGGGGCGGCCACCCGCCGCCGGCACGGTCTTGACCGTGTAGGTCGCCGCGCCGTGGCGCACCTGCGCGAAGGCCAGCCCGAGCGCCGGGTCGTAGGCGACCGGGTGCCAGGAGATCGCCCCGAGCGGCCCCGGGCTCACCACCGTGCCCTCCGGCGTCGGCGGCGCGTAGAGGTTCTTGTGCCGGATCACGGGCTCGGATCGGGCCAGCAGCCGCCCCGTCGCGCGGTCGTGCACGTAGAGCCAGCCGGTCTTGCTCGCCTGCGCCACCGCCTTCACGGGGCCGTCGGGCGTCGGATAGTCGAGCAGGAAGGGCGGGCTCGCGACGTCGTAGCCCCACTCGTCGTGGGGCACCTGCTGGAAGTGCCAGCGCAGGCTGCCGGTGCGCAGGTCGAGCGCCACGAGGCTCATCGTGTAGAGGTTGTCGCCCGGCCGGGTCAGGCCGAAATTCTGCGGCGCCGGGTTGCCGGTGCCGAGATAGATCAGGCCGAGATCCGGGTCGTAGGCCGGCGTCATCCAGAGCGAGCCGCCGCCGACCCGCCAGGCCTCGCGGTTGGCGGGAGCGGCCGCCTTCTCGGCCGCGACGTCGCGGTGGAGGGGCACGCCGTCCGCGGTCCTCTCGACGAAACCGCCCTCCCAGCCGTCGGCCTTCGTCACGTACCAGCGCCAGCGCTCGGCGCCGGTCCTCGCGTCGTAGGCCGCGAGCCAGCCGCGGCGGCCGTAGCCGCCCTCGATGCCGACCACCGCCCCGCCGTCGAGGCCGCCCTTGTCGTCCTCGACGTGCAGGCCGTAGCCGGCGCCCGCCACGCCCACGATGACGAGGCCTTCGGCCACGAGCGGCGGCATCTTGAAGCCGAGCCGGCTCGATCCCTGGACCGGCTTGTCGCCCAGGCGCGCCGCGAGCGCCGAGGCCGTCTCGGTCTCGCCCTCCTCGGGCCGCACCGCCTCGTGGTCCCAGACGATCTTGCCCGTCTTCGCGTCGAGGGCGATGACCCGCCCGTCCATGGTCGCCTCGTAGACGAGGCCGTTCGCGACCGCGACGCCCCGGTTCGAGGGCGGCCCGAAGATCTTCTCGGTCCGCGCCTTGTGCGTGTAGGTCCAGAGCACCCGGCCGGTCCTCGCCTCGAGCGCCGCGACGTGGTTGCCCGTCGTCGAGACGTACATTACGCCGTCGACGATCACCGGCTCGGCCTGGAAGAAGCCGGTCACGCCGGTCTGGAAGATCCAGGCGGGCCGGAGCCGGGCGACGTTGCTCCGGTCGATCCGGTCGAGAGGCGAGTGGTGGCCGTTGCCGTGGTCGCCGCCGAAGACCGGCCAGTCCTCAGCGAGGGCCGGCGAGCCGGCCGAGAGCAGGAGCGCGAGCAGGAGGCGCGCCGGGCGTGCGGGCCGGCGGGGGCTGTCGACGGGCATCGGGCGGTGTGTCCTCGGGTTCGGGCGGTCTCGCCCGGACGTCTGTTTCGGGGCGAGCCTACAGCGCTTCGGCGTAGAGCGCGCGGGCATCGGCCTCCGTCAGCGCGCGCGGGTTGTTCACGAGAAGGCGGGTCTGCAGCATCGCGTCTCGGGCCAGGGCCGGGATGTCGTCGCGGGTGATGCCGGCCGCCGAGAGGCGGGCGTCGAGGCCGAGTTCCGGGGCGAGCCGGGCGAGCGCCGCGACGAGGGACTGCGTGCGCGCTTCGGCGCTGCCGGCCGCCTCCGGCACCAGGATCCCGGCGAGTTCCGCGTAGAGCGCCGCGGCGGCGGGCGCGTTGAAGCGGATCACGGGGGCGAGCACCATCGCGTTCGAGAGCCCATGCGGCACGTGGAAGCGCGCCCCGACCGGGTAGGCGAGCGCGTGCACCGCCGCCACCGGCGCGTTGGCGAAGGCCGTGCCGGCGAGCATCGCGCCGAGCAGCATGCCCTCGCGGGCCGCCCGGTCGCGGCCGTCGCGGCAGGCCGTGCGGATGTGGCGCCAGAGGAGCGCCAGCGCCTCGCGGGCCAGCGCGTCCGAGAGCGGATTCTTGCGGTGCCGGCTCGTATAGGCCTCGATCGCGTGCACCATCGCGTCGATGCCGGTCGCTGCTGTCACGGCCGGCGGCAGGCCGAGGGTGAGGTCGGCGTCGAGCACCGCCCAGTCGGGCAGGAGAACGGGGGCGACGACGCCCTTCTTCTCGCCGGCAGGCGTCGTCAGGATCGCGATCGGCGTCACCTCCGAGCCGGTCCCGGCGGTCGTCGGGGCGAGAACCAGCGGCAGGCGCGGCCCGCGGGCGAGGCCGACGCCGTAGATCTCGGCGAGGGGCTGCGGCGTGCGCGCCAGGAGCGCCACGAGCTTGGCGACGTCGAGGGAGGAGCCGCCGCCGAGGCCCAGCACCGCGTCGGCCTCCGCCTCGCGCGCCTGCGCCGCCGCGGCCTCGACCGCCGATTCCGGCGGGTCGGCCGTGACACCGGCATAGAGGCTCGCGGCGATGCCGGCGGCCTTCAGCCCGTCGAGGGCCGGACCGAGGAGCCCTGCCCGCGCGATGCCGGAATCGGTCACGAGGAGGGCGCGGCGGCAGCCGAGATCGCGCAGCAGGCCGGCGATCCTGCCCGAGGCACCGGCCTCGACGAGGAGCGAGGGCGTTGTCTGGAAGGTGAAGCCCATCGTCGCGGCCCGTCCCCTGATGGCGAGTGAACGGAATCGAAGCCCGGGCGCGGCATGGCTGTCAATCGTGGGACCGGGCAGCGCATGCGGCCCGACGCTGCCCGGATGACCCTGCCCAGATGACGCTGGCCGGATTCAGGCCGGGCGCGGCGCCCGGGCGACCTGGGCCGGGGTGTCGGCGGCGCCCATGGCCCGCGCCATCTCGGCGGCGCTCTGCCCGGTGCCGTCGCGGCGGTCCGGATCCGCCCCGTGCGCGAGCAGCAGGTCCACCATCTCGGTGCGGTTGAACATCGCCGCCAGCATCAGGGCCGTGCGGCCGCCCTCGCCCGTGCCGTCGACCCGCGCGCCGTGCGCGAGCAGCAGCCGCGCGATGCCGGTCTCGCCCTTGAAGGCCGCGCCCGCGAGCGGCGTCTGGCCGCGATCGTTGGCGAGTTCCGGGTCGCCGCCGGCCTCCAGGATCACCCGCGTCGCGGCCTCTTGGCCGTTATAGGCGGCGAGCATCAGCAGGCTGTCGCCCTTGTCGTTGCGCAGATTGGCCGGGAGCCCCTGCGCGAACAGCGCGGCCAGCTCCTCCGCGTGCCCGGCCCGGGCGTACTGGAAGACCCGGCCCGCGAAGGCGAGAGTCTCGGCGTCGAGGACGGGCTTCGGAGCGTCGGGGTCGGCCATCGGGGTCTCGGGCGAGGATTTCCGTCCCGCGCATCTGGCGCCGGCGCGCTCCCCTGTCCAGCCCGCATAGGGGCGGGCCTCCCTCTGGCCCCGAAGCCGGGCTGGCCTCGTCACGGTCCGGGCGCCCGCCCTCGCGACCGGCCGCCCTCCGCTTCGGCGAAGATCGCTCCAGGTCGGCCGCCCGCAGCGCTCGGCAGGCCTCAACCGGACGGCAAGATCGGCGCCAGAATACAACTTCAAAGTGTAATATGAATATCTTCCGGAACAGGGCCAGATCCGATTACATTTCGGCACGACGGAACTACGCCCGCATTGAAACTGGACAGAATTTACAACCAACATAAGTTAGGATAATCCGGAAACATCAGAATCACGCCCGGACCGGCGCCCGGCTCCGACGGTGAAAACGCTGCTCAAACCTCGGGCTTGCTCGCCGCGCGGGGTGATTATTGAGATGCGAGCGGACATCGTCGCGGGAGTTCATCGATTGTCCATCGGAGTCTCGACATGCACGGAGCTGACGGACGCCGCACCGGTCGCCGATGGAGGTTGCCGATGGCGGCGATAGTCGGGATCGCGCGCCGATGAACGCACCGCCCAACATCCAGAGCTTCGCCTTCTCGTCGCGCGAGTTCCTGCGGCTGATCGAGAGCTACGGACTGACCGGCAACTGGGGCTGGACCTTCGCCACGAACGAGCATGTCTGGTCGGCGGGCTTCTACCGCCTGCTCGGGCTGGAGCCGAGGACGGTGCGTCCGAGCTACGAGCTCTTCCTCGGCCTCGTGCACCCGGAGGACCGGCCGGAGATCGAGACCAGCGCCCAGATCATGCAGCAGGGCCTCCTGCAGGATCACACCTTCCGGGTGATCCGTCCGGACGGCTCGATCCGCATCCTCTCAGGCCGGTCCGAGATCTACTTCGCGCCCGACGGCCGTCCGCGCGGCGCGGCCGGCATGGTGCTCGACATCACCGACCGCGAGGCGCTCGCCCGCCTGCAGGCCGCCTAGCGGCGGCGCAAGCAAGCGCTGTTCGAGCAGGCTGGCACCATGATCCTGGCACACGGCCCGCGGGGGGAGGCCATCGTTCCTGCGGAAGCGCCCGCGGTGTTCGGGATCCCACGGGAGGAGCTCGCCCTGGACATCGGCCTCGTCGTCGATCAGCGCGAGCGCGAGTATTGGCGACAGTTCGGCATGGGTTGCATCGCGACCGGAGAACCGTTCAACATCGAGGCGGCCGTGGTGCTGGCGAATGCCGAGACCGGCCGCTACCGGTTCGTCCTGGTCCCGGTGCGGGATGCCTCAGGACGGATCGTCGAGTGGACCGGCCTCACGCAGCCCGCAGCGGGATCGGGACCGGCCACAGGGATTCTCCGGCAGGGGCTGGAGCAGCGCGTGGGAGCGTGTCACATCCGGGCGGCGCGGGCCCTGCTCGGCTGGTCGATGGCCGATCTGGCTGCCGCAAGCAGCCTGTCCTTCTCCACGGTGCGCCGCCTGGAGCAGGACGGCGAGGCCGCCGCCGCCCGCTCGCGCCACACGGCCATCGCGGCCCTGCGGCAGGCCGGCATCCACTTCTCGCTGGCTGACGGCAACGTCGTCGCGGTTGCCAAGGCCTGATGGGCGCTGCCCTTTCCGGCACGCGCCCGAGCCGCCATATTCGGCCCATGCCGACTCCCAGAAAGCCCCGCCCCGCCTCGGGCAAGGCCGAGAAGCCCGAGCTGAAACCGCTCGACCCGTTCCTGGCCGAACTCCTCAACCCCGCCCTGAACCGCAACCGCCTGCCGGATCCGGTGCCGTCGCGGCCCGGAGAGCCGAAGCGGAAGGGCCGCGGCGGGAAGGCCGATCCGGCTGCCCGGACGGGCTTCGCCGAGGCGCCGCAGGCGAGCTTCGCGCATGGCAGCGCCGCCGACGTCGATCCACGGCTCGCCCAGGCTCTGGGACTGCGCGACGGCGAGGACGGGCCGGCGCCGGAGGGGGCCGTCGAGGACGGGTCGACCTCGCTCGCCGCGGACGGGGTCTCGGCCACGGTCGACGCGCTCTCGAAGCTGCTGACCGAGGGCAACCCGCTCTTCAAGGACGGCAAGACCTGGGTGCCGCACCGTCCCGAGCGGCCCCAGAAATCGGAAGGGGGCGTCGCCTTCCGGCTGAAATCCGACTTCACCCCGGCGGGCGACCAGCCGACCGCCATCGCCGAGCTCGTCGGGGGCGTGAAGGCGGCCGAGCGCGACCAGGTGCTCCTCGGCGTCACGGGCTCGGGTAAGACCTTCACGATGGCCAAGGTGATCGAGGAGACGCAGCGCCCGGCGCTGATCCTCGCCCCGAACAAGACGCTCGCCGCGCAGCTCTACGGCGAGTTCAAGAGCTTCTTCCCCGACAACGCGGTCGAGTATTTCGTCTCCTACTACGATTACTACCAGCCGGAGGCCTACGTGCCCCGGTCGGACACCTTCATCGAGAAGGAATCGTCGATCAACGAGCAGATCGACCGGATGCGCCACTCGGCGACGCGCGCGCTGCTGGAGCGGGACGACGTGATCATCGTCGCCTCGGTCTCGTGCATCTACGGCATCGGCTCGGTCGAGACCTACACGGCGATGTCCTTCACCGTGAGCCTCGGCGAGCGGATCGAGCAGCGCCAGCTCATCGCCGACCTCGTGGCGCTCCAGTACAAGCGCATCCAGTCGGACTTCGCGCGCGGCACCTTCCGGGTGCGCGGCGACGTGATCGAGCTGTGGCCGGCCCACCTCGAGGATCGGGGCTGGCGCATCGGGCTGTTCGGCGACGAGATCGAATCCATCGTCGAGTTCGACCCGCTCACCGGCAAGAAGATCAACGAATTGAAGTTCGTGAAGGTCTACGCGAACTCGCACTACGTCACGCCGCGCCCGACGCTGCAACAGGCGGTCAAGGGCATCAAGGGGGAGCTGAAGGGCCGCGTCGAGGAACTGACCCGGATGGGCCGCCTGATCGAGGCGCAGCGGATCGAGCAGCGCTGCACCTTCGACATCGAGATGATCGAGGCGACCGGCTCCTGCAACGGCATCGAGAACTATTCCCGCTACCTCACCGGCCGCAAGCCCGGCGAGCCGCCGCCGACCCTGTTCGAGTACCTGCCCGACAACGCCCTCGTCTTCACCGACGAGAGCCACGTCACCGTGCCCCAGATCGGCGGCATGTACCGGGGCGACTTCCGCCGCAAGGCGACGCTCGCCGAGTACGGCTTCCGCCTGCCCTCCTGTCTCGACAACCGCCCGTTGCGCTTCGAGGAATGGGACGCGATGCGCCCGCAATCGGTCCACGTCTCGGCGACGCCCGGCAAGTGGGAGATGGAGCGCACGGACGGCGTCTTCGCCGAGCAGGTGATCCGCCCGACCGGCCTCGTCGATCCCGTCATCGAGGTGCGCCCGGCCCGCTCCCAGGTCGACGATCTCCTCGGCGAGGTGCGCGAGGTCGCCCAGGCCGGCTACCGCACGCTCGTGACGACGCTGACGAAGCGCATGGCCGAGGACCTCACCGAGTACCTGCACGAGAACGGGGTGCGGGTGCGCTACATGCACTCGGACATCGACACGCTGGAGCGCATCGAGATCATCCGCGACCTGCGGCTCGGCGCCTTCGACGTCTTGATCGGGATCAACCTGCTGCGCGAGGGCCTCGACATCCCGGAATGCGCGCTGGTGGCGATCCTCGACGCCGACAAGGAGGGCTTTCTGCGGTCCGAGACGTCGCTCGTGCAGACGATCGGCCGCGCGGCGCGCAACGCCGAGGCGCGCTGCATCCTCTACGCCGACCAAGTGACGGGCTCGATGGAGCGCGCCATGGCCGAGACCGAGCGGCGGCGCCAGAAGCAGCTCGCCTACAACGCCGAGCACGGCATCACGCCGCAATCGGTCAAGCGGGGCATCGCCGACATCCTCGACAGCGTGTTCGAGCGCGACCACGTGCAGGTCGATACCGGGCTGGCCCGGGACGCGATCACGGTCGGCCACAACCTCAAGGCGGTGATGGCGGATCTCGAGAAGCGCATGCGCGCGGCCGCGGCCGATCTCGACTTCGAGGAGGCGGCGCGGCTGCGCGACGAGCTGAAGCGCCTGCAGGCGACCGAGCTCCTCGTCTCCGACGACCCCATGGCCCGCCAGGCGGAGGTGGAGCGCGAGGCCGGCAAGTACGGCACGAAGCCCGGACGCAAGGGCGCCGGCGGCTCGCGCATCGCGAAGCCCAGCCTCGACGACATGGGCCCGGGCACCGACCGCGAGCTGCCGGTCGGCGGCCCCGCGCCCTACCAGGAGCGCCCGAAGGCGCGCTCGACGCAGGGGATCGGCGGCCAGCGCCCGAAATACAAGGGCCGCGGCGGGCGGCGTTAGCCCACCTTCCCACCCGGATCGGGCCTGCCCGATCCGGGCCGGCAAGGGCGGATCCCGGACAGGCCCGAGCTCTGCGGGAGAGGAGAGCCGCGTCGCGCAGGCCCGGGAACCTCGAACCCTCTCCGGGCTTTGCTCCGGCAACATCGAGCCCCGCGGGCTCGGCCACGCAGCGACCGGACGAGAACATGCCGCGTTCCCCACTTCGCCCCCGCGCCGGCGGGGCCGCCACCGCCCTGTTCCTCGCGGGCCTCGCCGTGTCGGGCGGCGTCGCGCTCCTCGGCGCGCCGATGACCGAGACGGCCCAGGCCCAGACGGTGGCCAACCCGAACGACCAGCCGACCGCCGGCCCCCTCCCCGCCGGCACCTCGACGGTGACGGGCTCGGAGCCCGCCGCGAACCGCCCGACCGACGGGGTCGCGCCCCCCGCCACCATCCGCAGCCCGACCGCCGTGGTCGGCTCCGACCGGGACGGCAAGCGCGCGACCACGAACCCCCTCGACCACCTGCCGCCGCGCGACCGCTCGCACTAAGCGGTCCCGCAGCGGACGCGGGCGCAACCCCGGCCCCGCCCTGGCGTTGACCGCCCGAACGGCCGCGTTCGGCCGGCACTGGGAGGTGCGCCATGGGTCTGCTCGATTCGGTCATCGGAGGCGTCCTCGGGCAGGTGCTCGGCGGCGGGCGCGGCCGGCAGCAGGGCGCCGGCATGTCGCCCCTCGTGAAGGCGCTCCTGATGCTGCTCCTCGCCAAGGGCGCGAGCGGCGGCTTCGGCGATATCTTCGGCAAGGGCGAGAACCACGAACCCGGTCGCGGGCCCGGCCGCGAGCCCGGTCCCGCCGACGACCGCTCCGGCGGCGCCGGCCCCTACGGGCGCGACGGCGACATCGGCGGCTTCAACCAGGGCGGCGGCTATCGGCCGGACGATAGTCGGCAGGACACACCCCTCCCCCGCGGCGATTACGGCGACCTCTCCGGCATGCTCGACGGGCCGGGCGATGCCGGCCCGGCGAACCTGCCCGGCCGCAGCCCGGGCGCCGGCCCCTACGCCCATCTCGACCGCGAGCCGGGCGATTCCCCCGAGCGCGGCGGCCCGGGCGGGCAAGGCGGCGATCTCGGCGGCCTCGACGGCCTGATCGAGCGCTTCGAGCGCGGCGGCCTCGGCGACCTCATCGGCTCCTGGATCGGCCACGGCCAGAACCGCCCGGTCCAGCCAAGCCAGCTCGCCCAGGCGCTCGGCCCCGACACGCTCGACACCCTGGAGCGCCAGACAGGAATGGACCGCGACGCGCTGCTCGGCCAGCTCGCCCAGGTCCTGCCGGAGGTGATCAACGGCCTGACGCCGCAGGGGCGGGTACCGGGGCATGAGGAGCGCAGGGGCTGGTGAGCGGCCCGCCCCGCGCAGGGGCGCCGGCCCGCTCCCACCCGCGGCCCGCCTCACCCGGCCTCCCACCCGCGACCTCATCCTGAGGCGCCGCGAAGCGGCCTCGAAGGAGGCGTCCAGGCTCCGCGCGGGACCGGGAAGCCTCCTTCGAGGCCGACGCTGCGCCTCAGGATGAGGTCGCGGGTGGGATCGAGGGAGACGACGAGGGCGATCGTCCGGATGGGGTGACCGTACGTCGGGCCTTCGATCTGGCCCGCCCTCGACGCCGAGTCACAGAGCTCCCCCAGGCGCGCGGCCCCCACATACTCAATATCCAGGAGCGCCAGACGGGCCTGGACCGTGACACGCTGCCCGGCCAACTCGCGCAGGTCCTGCCAGAGGTGATCAATGGGCAAACGCCGCATGGGCGGGTGTGGGGGCCGGAGGAGCGCAGGGGCTGGTGAGCGGCCCGTCCCGCACACGATCCCCGGCCTGACCGGAGCGGAGGCGTCACGCATCGGCGGTCACGCCTTCCACGGTCCGACCCTCACGCCCATCCCACGCGACCGCTGACCGGTGACGTCCCGCCTGCGGCCCGCCCGACGCGACTCCCACCCACGACCTCATCCTGAGGCGCCGCGAAGCGGCCTCGAAGGAGGCGCCCAGCGATCTCGGCGCGTTCTGGAGGCCTCCTTCGAGGCCGGCGCTGCGCGCCGGCGCCTCAGGATGAGGTCGTGGGTGGGAGTACATGCTGAAAGTTGCACAAGCTCCTGGGTAAATCGTTCAGACGCCCTCAGTTGGCGCTTGCTGCTCAAGCACTCTCGACATCAAACTGATGGCAGCCGCTTTGCGTAGCATTGATTTCGCTTCGTGCACCGTTGTGGATTGATAAGCCGCTACTGAAACGGCAAGTTGATGCAACGCCTGGAATGGGATGCACAGCAATGTTCGGTTGGCGTGTGTGAAGAGCGAAAGTTTTAAAATTTATCTACTTGTTCCAGGTTTGACTGACTACAATGCACTCATTTTATGTATAAAGCGAGACAAAATGATACTGATAATTGCAGACAAATTTGATGCCCATGCAGATGCTGTTCAACATCATCTGTCAATTAGAAATTCAAAATTTTTCCGCTTAAACTTAGATATTGCGTCGCTTATGTTAAGTTATGTCTACATTGACGAGAATCAATGGACGATTTCGCAGAATAATGAAGAAATCCACCTCTCCGACATTTCCTGTGTTTGGGGAAGAAGATTAACCGTAAGTCTTGACCTTGAGAAGCAGTCGGTAGCGGAAGAACCCGATTTTCGTCTTTGGCGGTCGGAGTGGAATCGTTGTCTCTATGGTGTCTATGCCTATCTACGCGAGCGGTTTTGGCTTAACCCGATCGGTAACGCTTCTCTGATGGATAATAAATTTTTTCAGATGAAGGCAGCGCGGGCAGCCGGTTTTCAGATCCCCGAGTTCATTTCCAGCAACAAGAAGGCAGAACTGTTGAGTTTTGCTAGAGACCACAAATACGTTGCTCTGAAGTTTATGTCGCAGGAAATTTATAAAATGCCGGACGGAAGCTATTCAGGTTTGTATGTGAATAAGATTTCGGCAAAAGAGCTAGAAAGTTTTTCTGATGTAAATGAAAATCCTGTTACATTGCAGAGATATATCGAAAAGAATTTTGAGGTAAGACATACGTTCATAGATGGAAGTCACTTTTCTTGCAAAATAGACTCGCAGAAATCGAATAGAGCCAACGTGGATTGGAGGCGCTACGACATCCCATTTACTCCTCACGAACAAATTATAGCCCCAAGATGCATTACAAATTGCATAGAAAAACTGATGAAAGAAAACAATTTACGATATGGGGCATTCGATTTTATTGTCGATAGTGATAATAATTGGTGGTATTTAGAAGTAAACACCGCAGGTCAATGGCTTTGGATTGAAGACTTGGCGGGGATGCCAATATCAGCTAGGATAGCGGAGGCATTGAGCGCTCGTTAAAAGGAGGGTTAAACTCATGGCAGTTTTCGGCATGCGATTTATGGAGAAGATGCAGGCCAACAGCGTGGTAAACACAGAAGGTTGGGCTTGGAAGCCAAAATCGTCTGACGCTATACGAGTATACGCATCAGGAAACTCTACCAAGTCGCGCGAATCGACCTATGCAGCGGAAAAAGATGACCGCGCAGATGAAGATAGGCCGAATGAAGGCCTAGCTGCTTAATCATAATGATTAGTCGCGCATTATACGTCGCAGGCCGCTCATGATTTGATCATCTGAGCGGTCTGCAGTTGCCCATTCTAAAGAGCCTAATCCACCCGCCGCATCACGAGGCTCGCATTCGTCCCACCAAATCCAAAAGAATTCGACAGAACCACATCCACCCGCTTGCGCTTCGCCTCGTGCGGCACGAGGTCGATCTCGGTCTCGACGCTGGGGTTGTCGAGGTTGAGGGTCGGGGGGAGCACGCCGTCGCGGATGGCGAGGACCGAGAAGATGGCCTCGACCGAGCCGGCGGCGCCGAGGAGATGCCCGATGGCCGACTTGGTGGAGGACATCGAGGCTTTTCGGGCGGCCGGGCCGAGCAGGCGCTCGACCGCCTTCAGCTCCAATTCGTCGCCCATCGGCGTCGAGGTGCCGTGGGCGTTGATGTAGTCGATCTCGGAGGGGTCGATGCCGGCCCGCTTCACGGCGGCGCTCATGCAGCGGAAGGCGCCGTCGCCGTCCGGGGACGGAGAGGTGATGTGGTAGGCATCGCCCGAGAGGCCGTAGCCCACGACCTCGGCGTAGATCTTGGCGCCGCGGGCCTTGGCGTGCTCGTATTCCTCGAGCACCACGATGCCGGCGCCCTCGCCCATCACGAAGCCGTCGCGGCCCCGGTCGTAGGGGCGCGAGGCGCGGGTCGGGTCGTCGTTGAAGCCGGTCGAGAGCGCCCGGCAGGCCGCGAAGCCCGCGAGCGCGAGGCGGTTCACGGGTGATTCGGCCCCGCCCGCCACCATCACGTCGGCATCGCCGAGCGCGATCAGCCGGGCGGCGTCCCCGACCGCGTGCGCGCCCGTCGAGCAGGCCGTGACGACGGCGTGGTTCGGGCCCTTGAGGCCGTGCGCGATCGAGACCTGGCCCGAGGCGAGGTTGATGATGCGGCCCGGGATGAAGAAGGGCGAGATCCGGCGCGGCCCCTTCTCGTGCAGCGTCACCGAGGCGTCGTAGATGCCGCCGATGCCGCCGATGCCGGAGCCGATCAGGACGCCGGTGGCGTACTGGTCGGTGTCGCTCTTCGGGTGCCAGCCGGCATCGTCGAGCGCCTCGCCGGCCGCCGCCATCGCGTAGACGATGAACGGGTCGACCTTGCGCTGCTCCTTGGCCTCCATCCACCGGTCGGGGTTGAAGGTGCCGTTCCCGCCGTCGCCGAGCGGGATCGAGCAGGCGATGCGGCAGGCGAGGTCCTGGGTCTCGAAGGCCGTGACCTTGGCCGCGCCGCTGTCGCCCGCGATCAGCCGGCTCCAGGTGTGCTCGACTCCGCTGCCGAGCGGCGTGACCATGCCCAGACCCGTGACGACCACCCGACGCATCGCGACTTCCCGAAACCGTTACCGTCGATCCATGAACGGCGGGCGGGGCGTTTCGGCCCCATCCGCGCCGTCCGAAATTTTCAAGCGGAGTTCTTCTCGAGGAACTTCACCGCGTCGCCGACCGTCTGGATCGTCTCGGCGGCGTCGTCCGGGATCTCGACATTGAACTCCTCCTCGAACGCCATCACGAGCTCGACGGTGTCGAGGCTGTCGGCGCCGAGATCGTCGATGAAGTTCGCGCCCTCGACCACCTTCTCGGGCTCCACGCCCAGGTGCTCGACGACGATCTTCTTCACGCGCTCAGCGATATCGCTCATCGTTGTTGGTCCTCGTGTCTCATCGTGATGGTGAAGGCGCCGTGGCCGCTGTCCCGGTGCCGGGCGTTTCGCAGCGGCCGGTGACCGATCGCGCGTCGTCTTGGACTTGCAACCCGCTGAACGGTCAACCCCCCTTGCACGGCTGCCGGGGTGTTAACACAGGGTTCCCGCGCTGGCGAGAGCCGGTTCACGAACCGTTCAGACCTGTGGTTTTTCGAGCGATTTCCTCGGGTTGGGTGCAACCTGGATGCGAACTTCCCTCCCCTTCGCGGGGAGGGCGAGGCCCCTCACACCATCGCCATGCCGCCGTTGACGTGCAGCGTATGGCCGGTGACGTAGGCGGCCTCGTCGGAGGCGAGGTAGAGGGTGGCGGCCGCGACCTCGGCGCCGGTGCCGAGGCGGCCCATCGGCACGCGGGCGAGGATGCCCTCGCGCTGCTTGTCGTTGAGCTCGTCCGTCATCGGCGAGGCGATGAAGCCCGGGGCGATGCAGTTCACGGTGATGTTGCGCGAGGCGACCTCGGCGGCGAGCGCCTTGGTGAGGCCGACGAGGCCGGCCTTGGCCGCCGCGTAATTGCCCTGGCCGGGATTGCCGGTCGAGCCCACCACCGAGCCGATATTGACGATGCGCCCGTGCCGGCGGCGCATCATCCCCTTCACGGCGGCCCGCGACAGGCGGAAGGCGGCGGTGAGGTTGACGGCGATGACCGAATCCCACTCCTCGTCCTTCATCCGCATGAAGAGGTTATCGCGGGTGATGCCCGCGTTGTTGACCAGGATGTCGAGCCCGCCCATCGCCGCCTCGGCGGCCGGCACCAGCGCCTCGACGGCGGCCGGGTCCGCGAGGTTCGTCGGCGTGACATGGACCCGCTCGCCGCCGAGCTCCTGGGCCAGCGCGTCGAGCGCCTCTTGCCGGGTGCCCGACAGCGCGACGGTGGCGCCCCGGGCGTGGAGCGCGCGGGCGATCGCGCCGCCGAGGCCGCCGGTGGCGCCCGTGACGAGGGCCTTGCGGCCGGTGAGATCGAACATGGCGTGGGATCCTTCCGTTCAGGCCGCCGAGAAGGCGGCGACCTCGTCGGGGCCGCCGATCGCGGCGGCGGTGGCGCCCGGGGCGATGCGCTTGGCGAGGCCGGTCAGTACCTTGCCGGCGCCGAGCTCGAGGAAGCGCGTCACGCCGGCCCCGGCCATCGCCGCGACGCATTCGCGCCAGCGCACCGTGCCGGTGACCTGCGCCACCAGCGCCTCGCGAATCGCCTCCGGGCTCGTCACGGGCGCGGCCGTGACGTTGGCGTAGACGGGCACGAGCGGGGCGGCGATCCGCACCGCGGCGAGCGCCTGCCGCATCGCCTCGGCCGCCGGCTCCATCAGGCGGCAATGGAAGGGGGCCGAGACGTTGAGCATCACGGCCCGCTTGATGCCGCGCCCCTGCGCGATGGCGACCGCGCGCTCGACCGCCGCCGCGTCGCCCGACAGCACCACCTGGCCGCCGCCATTGTCGTTCGCCACGTCGCAGACCGCACCTTGCCGGGCCTCCGCCGCGATCTCGGCCGCCTGGGCCGGCTCGGCGCCGATCAGGGCCGCCATCGCGCCGGCGCCCGGCGCCACCGCGCGCTGCATCGCCTCGCCGCGGATGCGCAGGAGCTTGGCCGCGTCGGTGATCGTCAGGGTGCCGGCGGCGGCCAGCGCCGAATACTCGCCGAGCGAGTGGCCGGCGACGCACTGCACGTGCTCGGCGAGGTCGAGGCCGCGATCCTGCTCCAGCACCCGCAGCACCGCGAGGCTCGCGGCCATCAGGGCGGGCTGGGCGTTCGCCGTCAGCGTCAGCTCCTCGGCCGGGCCCTCGAACATCAGCCGCGACAGGTTCTGTCCGAGCGCCGCGTCGACCTCCTCGAACACGGCGCGGGCGGAGGGGTAGGATTCGGCCAGGGACCGGCCCATGCCGACGACCTGGCTGCCTTGGCCGGGGAAGACGAGCGCGAATTTCATGGTTTGTTCCGATCGGCGCGGCGGAAAGCGCGGCGCAGTCGCACCGCCGGGCGGGGCCTGTCAACAATGCATCGCACAAAGCGCGGCTCGGCTTGTTGCAGGGCGCCATCCGGTGTAAGACGCGCGATCCTCATCGAAATTTCGGCATTCCAGGTTCAGGAAGGAGCCGCCGCCCATGGCTCGCGTCACCGTTGAAGACTGCATCGACAAGGTCGAGAACCGCTTCGAGCTCGTCCTTCTGGCGAGCCACCGCGCCCGTCTCCTGGCCGCCGGCGCCCCCCTCACCATCGACCGCGACCGCGACAAGAACCCCGTCGTGGCCCTGCGCGAGATCGGCGACGAGACCATCACGGCGGACGACCTGAAAGAGCAACTCATTCATTCCATGCAGAAATATGTCGAGGTGGACGAGCCGGAGGCCGAGACGGTGCCGCTGCTCTCCTCCTCGCCGGCCGCCGCCGCGGTCGCCCCGCAGGCCTCGAGCGACGACAGCGCCGTCCAGTTCGACCGCATGAGCGAGGAGGACCTGCTGCGCGGCCTCGAGAACCTCGCGCCGCCGGCCGAGACGGACGACGAGGGCGACTGAGCGCGCCTCGCCCGACACCCCGCGCGCCCGACGAAACCCGGCCCCACGGCCGGGTTTTCGCGTCTGACGGGCCGAAATCGCGACGCTGCGACGCCGGAGGTCTGGCGCCCGCGCGTGCGATGCGGGAGAGTTTCGCCAACGAGGTGCGGCATTTCGGTCAGGAAAGGGTCCGTCGGCGGATGATGCGCCAGTATGAACTCGTGGAGCGGGTCAAGCGCTACAATCCCGCCGCGAACGAGGCCCTGCTCAACCGCGCCTACGTGTATGCGATGCGTGCCCACGGCACGCAGAAGCGCGCCTCCGGCGATCCCTTCTTCGCCCATCCCCTCGAGGTCGCCGCGATCCTGACGGACCTGCGCCTCGACGACGCGACGATCGTCGCCGCCGTCCTGCACGACACGGTCGAGGACACGGCCGCCACGCTCGACGAGATCCGCGAGGTCTTCAGTCCGGAAATCGGCGCTCTCGTCGACGGCCTGACCAAGCTGAAGCGCCTCGACCTTGTCTCGAAGCGGGCGGCGCAGGGCGAGAATTTCCGCAAGCTCCTGCTCGCCGTGGCGGCCGACGTGCGCGTGCTGCTCGTCAAGCTCGCCGACCGCCTGCACAACATGCGCACCCTCCACCACATGCCGCCGGAGAAGCGGGTGCGGATCGCGGAGGAGACCCTCGACATCTACGCGCCGCTCGCCGGCCGGATGGGCATGCAGGAACTGCGCGACGAGCTCGAGGATCTCGCCTTCCGCAACCTGAAGCCCGAGATCTACGCGACGATCACCCAGCGCCTCGGCGACCTCTCGGCCAAGTCGGAGCGGCTCGTCGAGAGCATCGAGAAGGATCTGACCACCAAGCTCGCCGCGCGCGGCATCACGGCCTCGGTAACGGGACGGCAGAAGCGGCCCTACTCGATCTGGTCGAAGATGGAGCGCAAGTCCGTCGCGTTCGAGCAGCTCTCCGACATCTTCGGCTTCCGGGTCGTCGTCGACACGCTCGCCGATTGCTACAGCGCGCTCGGCGTCGTCCACACGAGCTGGCCGATGGTGCCGGGTCGCTACAAGGACTACATCTCGACGCCGAAGCAGAACGATTACCGCTCGATCCACACGACCGTGATCGGCCCCAAGAGCCAGCGCGTCGAGTTGCAGATCCGCACGGCCGCCATGGACGAGATCGCGGAGTACGGCATCGCGGCGCATGCTCACTACAAGGAAGTCAGCGGCAAGGATGACGGCGGCATCCATCCGCGCCTCGCGACGGAGAGTGGCGCCTACCAATGGCTGCGCCGGACCATCGAGCTCCTGGCGGAAGGAGACAGCCCCGAGGAATTCCTCGAGCACACCAAGCTCGAATTGTTCCAGGACCAGGTCTTCTGCTTCACGCCGAAGGGTCGGCTGATCGCCCTGCCGCGCGGCGCGACGCCGATCGACTTCGCCTACGCGGTCCATACTGACGTCGGCAACACGGCGGTCGGCGCCAAGATCAATGGGCGCATGGCGCCGCTGCTCCACGAATTGTCCAACGGCGACGAGGTCGAGATCGCGCGGTCCGACGGCGCGTCGCCACCCGCGGCCTGGGAATCCCTGGTCGTCACCGGCAAGGCGCGCGCCGCGATCCGGCGGGCGACGCGCTCGGCGGTGCGGCGGCAAT
Organism: Methylobacterium nigriterrae; assembly: GCF_037106235.1. NCBI lineage: Bacteria > Pseudomonadati > Pseudomonadota > Alphaproteobacteria > Hyphomicrobiales > Methylobacteriaceae > Methylobacterium > Methylobacterium nigriterrae. The sequence goes on from NZ_JBAWTG010000002.1 coordinate 73,994, forward strand.
ATGCCGGGCTCGGCAGGCAGATCCTCGACCGCGCCTTCGAGCGCGCCGGCAAGAGTTTCTCCGAGGACAAGCTGCGCGGCGCCCTGCCGCGCCTCGCCCGCGGCTCGACCGAGGACGTGTTCGCGGCGGTCGGGCGCGGCGAGATGTTCTCGGGCGACGTCGTGAAGGCTGTCTATCCCGACTACAAGGACGAGCGTCGCGCGGGCGCGACGACCGTGTCGCAGCCGCCGGCGAACGGTGCGGGCCGCCTGACGCGCTCGAAGGATCAGACCATGCGCCTGACCTTCCCGGACGGGGGAACCGAGGGCGGCCAGGCCGATGCGATCCCGATCCGCGGCCTTGCGGGCGACCTGCCCGTCAGCTTCGCGCCGAATGGCGGCGCCGTCCCGGGCGACCGCATCGTCGGCATCCTGACGCCGGGCATCGGAGTGACGATCTACCCGATCCAGTCCGCGGCGCTCGCCGCCTTCGACAACGAGCCCGCCCGCTGGCTCGACGTGCGCTGGGACGTCGAGGCCGGATCGAGCGAACGTTTTCCGGCCCGGATCGCCCTGCAGTCGATCAACGAGCCCGGCGTGCTCGCGCAGATCGCGCAGGTCATCGCGGACCACGACGGCAATATCGACAACCTGTCGATGAAGCGGCGGACGCAGGACTTCACCGACATCGTCATCGACCTCTCGGTCTGGGACCTGAAGCATCTCAACGCCATCATCGCGGAACTGCGCGGCAAGCGGGCCGTGAGCCGCGTCGATCGGGTCAACGGCTGAGGACCGGCCTCGCTTGCCTCCACCAGCCGCCGCTGCCACAAGCGGTCCGCCGAGTTCATATCCACGGAGTTCGAACGCCATGACCCCAGAGCAGGTGCTCGCCGAATTCCGCGATGCCGGCGCACTGCTCGAAGGTCATTTCATCCTGAGTTCCGGCCTGCGCTCCGCCGTGTTCCTGCAGAAGATGGCGATCTTCTCGGAGCCGCCGCGCACCGAGCGCCTGTGCCGGGCGCTCGCCGAAGCCGTCACGGCGCGCTTTGGCAAGATCGACATCGTCGTCTCGCCCGCGATCGGCGGCATCGTGCCCGGCTACGAGACCGCGCGGCACCTCGGGGCCCGTGCGATCTTCGTGGAGCGCGAACCCGGGGGGCCGTTCACGCTACGCCGCGGCTTCAGCATCCCGGAAGGCGCGCGCGCGGTGATCGTCGAAGACATCGTCACCACCGGCCTCTCGGCTCGCGAATGTCTCGCCTCCCTGCAGCAGGAAGCCGGTGAGGTCGTGGGTGCGGCCTGCCTGATCGACCGGTCCGGCGGCCGCGGCGAGATTGGGTTGCCGCTCCTGTCGCTCGTGACGCTCGACATCCCCGCCTATCCGGCCGACGCGCTTCCACCGGAGCTTGCCGCACTGCCCGCGGTGAAGCCCGGCAGCCGGGCCGTACCGAAGACCTGAGGGTGACACGAAGCATTTTTGGTGAGTTCGCGGCACTCTGTCGCGGCGGATTGTTTGGCGTACAAGGTTTACTCTAGGTTTCCACTGCCGGCTTCTTTGCGGAACGCCTTACGGCAGCGCTATTGCTCAAGCTGATTCATTTTCTTGACAGGGATCATTCTTGCTCACAAAGCTGATGCCAGTCCTATCGAATTTCTTCGTTTCGGCAGCTTAGTTTTTGGCAGTGCGTGCGTTGCCCGAGCTCGACTGAGCTCGAATGTCACATGGGACCGGACTATCGCTCGCCAGCAGATCCCCTTTGAGAAGCCAGACAAAGATCTGAGATAAGGAATTATTTGATTGAAAAATCCGCGTCACGCCATCTTCCGATTAGCTCAATCTTGATTAAATGAACGGAACGTGCCATGAGCACACAGCAACGCAGCGCGATTTTTATCGATGGTGCTAATTTATACGCGACCACGAAGGCACTCGGCTTCGACATCGACTACAAACGACTTCTCAAGGAATTCCAGAGCCGGGACAACCTCATCCGGGCTTTCTATTACACTGCCATGATCGAGGATCAGGAATATTCTTCGATCCGTCCGCTTATCGACTGGCTGGATTACAACGGTTATCGCGTCGTCACGAAGCCCGTGAAGGAATTCACGGATTCCATGGGCCGGCGCAAGATCAAGGGCAATATGGACATCGAGCTCGCTATCGATGCGCTCGAACTTGCCCCCTACATCGATCATATGGTGCTGTTTTCCGGGGACGGCGACTTCCGCTCGCTCGTCGAAGCCATGCAGCGCCGCGGCGTCAAGGTCACGGTGGTCTCGACGATCCAGACGCAGCCCGCCATGATCGCGGACGATCTGCGCCGGCAGGCCGACGAGTTCCTGGATCTCGTCCATCTCATCGCCAAGGTCGGGCGCGATCCCGGCGAGCGTCCGGGCCGGCCTGCAAGCGAGAACGGACGTCCCGCACGCGACTATGGCGATCGTCCGTCCCGCGCACATGCCGGACTCGAGAGCCGCTACGGCATTCGGCAGAGTGCCCATTCGGACGAGGTGGCCGAAGATTGAGGTTCAGGCTTCGCCCGTGTCGAGCCAGGCCAGAAGCTCGACTGCGCTGCGATCCGGCGGAAACACCGGGTAGAACACCTTCGTGACGATCCCGTCGTCGAGCACGAGCGTGAAACGACGCAGCAGGATCTGCCCGGCGACCGAGAAGGTCGGAAGGCGGGCGGCCTGCACCAGTGCGCGGTGCGGATCGGCGAGCAACGTGAACGGCAGGCGCAGGCGCTCGGCCGCTTCGCGCTGGTAGGCGCTCGTCTGCGTCGAGAGGCCGTGGACACGGGCGATGCCGCGCGCGAGGAGTTGCGCGTGGTGATCGCGGAAATCGCAGGCTTGCGGCGTGCAGCCGCGGGCCCCGGGGATCGCGTCCCAGTCCGCCACCAGGTTAGGCCGTCCTGGCTCGCCCGTGCGCGGATAGGCGTAGACGACGCTGCGCCCGGCAAGGCGCGCGAGGGAGACCCGGCCGCCATCCGTCGCCTCCAGCGAGACATCCGGCAGCCGTCGGCCCACGAGGTGGGCTGTCGCGCCATCGTCGACCGGAACCGGAAGATCATCCGGAAGGCTCAGATAATCAGGGTCCATGGCGCCTCTCCGTTCGGCGCCATCCTACCTGCGATCCGCCGTGAGGGTCAGCCCTTGTCACGCAGGAGACGGGCGCGGTCACGTTCCCAGTCTCTCTGCTTCGAGGTCTCGCGCTTGTCGTGGAGTTGCTTGCCCTTGCCGAGGCCGAGTTCGACCTTCGCACGGCCGCGGTCGTTGAAGTAGATCTTAAGCGGGATGACCGTGTAGCCCTGGCGCTGCGTCGCTCCGATCAGCTTGTCGATCTGGCGCCGGTGCAGGAGGAGGCGCCGCGGTCGCTTGGTATCGTGGTTGAAGCGATTCGCTTCCAAATATTCCGGGATATAGGCGTTGAAGAGCATCAGGTCGTTGCCGGACGGGCCGGCATAGGCCTCCCCGATCGTCGCCTTGCCGTTGCGCAGCGATTTCACCTCGGTGCCGGTCAGCGAGATGCCGGCCTCGATCGTGTCCGAGATCGCGTAATGGAACCGCGCCGCGCGATTGTCGGCGACGACGCGGCGAGAGGGATCGGATTTCGGGGCCATGTCTCTTTCAGGTCCGGCGGGCCTCGCGAACGCGGCCGTTTACGAGGATATGGGGCGCCGCGCCTCGACCTGGGAGCCCGGGTGCCTGAGGCCGTCTCCGGCATCGCGAGGACGGCCGTCTGTGATCGAGCGGCGGCGCTCGCCGGATTCCCCGACGCGAGGAAGCGCTAGCCCTCGATCAAACCGGCATGGCGCAGCGCGGCATCGACGAGGCCCCGCGTCCCGTCGCCCACAGGCAGCAGCGGCAGGCGTACGTCTTCCGACATATGGCCGAGCTTCGCCAACGCGTACTTGACCGGCGACGGATTGGTTTCGAGGAAAAGGCTGGTGTGCAGAGGCAGGAGTTTGTCCTGAATCGTCAAGGCCTTGGCGTAGTCACCCGAGAGCGTTGCCTCCTGCAGATCGGCACAGAGGCGCGGCGCGACGTTTGACACGACCGAGATGCAGCCGCGACCGCCATGGGCGTTGAAGCCGAGCGCCGTCGCATCTTCGCCAGAAAGCTGGATGAAATCTTCGCCCATGGCTTGGCGTTGCAAGCTGACTCGGTCGAGCTTGGCCGTGGCATCCTTCACGCCGGCGATGTTCTTGAGCTCGAACAGGCGCTTCATCGTGTCGACGCTCATGTCGACAACCGAACGACCGGGAATGTTGTAGATGATGATCGGGATGCCGACCGCGTCGTTCACGGCCTTGAAGTGGGCGTACAGGCCCGCCTGCGTCGGCTTGTTGTAATAGGGCGTGACGATGAGGACCGCGTCCGCCCCGGCCTTCTCCGCATGACGCGCGCGCTCGACGGCCTCGGCAGTCGAGTTGGAGCCGGCGCCGGCCACCACCGGAACGCGGCCGCCCGCCTCGTCGATGCAGACCTCGACGACGCGATCATGCTCGGCATGGCTCAGCGTGGGGCTCTCGCCGGTCGTGCCGACCGGCACGAGTCCGTGGCTGCCCTGATCGATCTGCCAAGCGACGAAGGCACGGAACGCGGCTTCGTCGAAGGCGCCCTCGCGGAACGGGGTCGCCAGCGCGGTCATCGAGCCCTTCAGGCGTCGGGCGTTCGTCTCGGTCATCCTGGCGTTCCCAGCCGGTCCATATCCAGGCCGGTCGTCCGGCCACTCGCCTCATGCGGCGGCGCAGACATAGGCGTTCCGCCTTCCCCGCGCAAACGCTCCGCTCGCGCGGTTAATGACTTCTTCAGAGGGCCGGGGCGAGCCTTGTTCCCGTCCGCTTCCGTCGGGGACTGATCGGAGCCATGGCGTCTCTCACGCGCTCGCATCTCGCGGTCCTCGCCTTCGCGCTCACGGCAGGCGTCACGATGACGGTCCTCGGCGCCAGAGCCGGCGTCGGGGGCGGAGAGCCGGCATCCCAACCGACGCCGCCGGCAAGCGACGCGGCGGCATCGTCGAGCCAGGTCCAGGATCAGAAGGCGGCCGTTGATCCCGTGGCGGCCGATGCCCTGAAGGTCGAGGCGGCCGCCCCCGAGGCAGCGCCTGCCAAGCCCGTGCCCGCGGGCGCTACCGCCTACGCCTCTGCGGACGCGGATGCGCCCGTCTCCTTCCCGCTGCCGGATGCGGGCGTCACGCCGGCAGCGCCCGTGCCGGAAGTGCCCGACCCGAATCGGTCGGCCCGCGTCGGGGACACCGATGTGACGCTCCTGCGCCAGGCGATCGATCTCTACCGCAAGGGCAAGGTCGCGGACGGTGACCGCGTGCGCGACGGGCTGACGGATCCGGCCGCGCGGGCGCTCCTCGAATGGATCGCGATCCGTGCCGGCGCCGGGATCGGTTTCGAGCGAACCGTCGCCTTCACGCGGGCGCATCCGAACTGGCCGGCGGGGCCGTTGCTGCGCCGCCGCGCCGAGGAGAGCCTCCTTTCCGAGCGCAAGAGTCCCGCTACGGTCCGGGCCTTCTTCGCGACGTCGAAGCCCGCGAGCGCGCCCGGCAAGTTCGCCCTCGCTCTCGCCTTCAGGGCCGATTCCCTCGACGAGGACGCGGCGGCCCTAGTGCGCGAGTTGTGGCGCGACGAGATCTTCGGCCGCACGCTGGAGAGCAAGGTGCTCGACGCGTTCCCGAACGTGCTCACCCGGATCGATCACCGGACCCGCATGGAGCGGGCCCTGCTGAAGGAAGATTGGGACGCGGCGGGCCGCGCTGCGGGCTACGCGGGCGGCTCCTACGGCAGCCTCGTGCGGGCTCGGCGTGCCGTCGAGGACAAGAGCTCGGGGGCTCTCGCGGCCCTGAACGCCGTGGCGCCGTCGCTGCGCAACGACTCATCCTACCTGCTCTCGCGGGCGCAGTACCACCGCAGGGCCGACCGGACGGCGGAAGCGGCCGCGATCCTCGCCAAGGCGCCGACGAATCCCGACGTGCTGGTGGACGGCGACGAGTGGTGGGTCGAGCGCCGGATCGTCGCCCGCAAGCTCCTCGACCTCGGCGATGCGAAGACGGCCTATAGCGTCGCGAGCGCGCACAGCGCCCGCACGGTGGAGAAGCGGATCGAGGCCGAGTTCCACGCGGGCTGGATCGCGCTGCGCTTCACCGATGATCCGACGGCTGCTGCCCGCCATTTCGCGCTGGCATCGCGTATCGCCGAGACGCCGATCTCGCTCGCGCGCGCGGCCTATTGGCAGGGCCGTGCCGCCGAGGCGCTCGGCCAGGCCGCCGAGGCGAAGGCCTTCTACGAGCGGGCCGCGCTGCAGCCGATCGCCTATTACGGGCAGCTGGCGCGGGTGAAGCTCAGTCAGACGAGCCTGCCGCTGCGGGCTCCCGCCGACCTCGATCCGGCGGCCCGTACGGCCTTCGAGAACCGTCTCTGCATCCGTGCTCTGCGGCTCCTCGGCGAAGCCTCGCTCAGGGAACTCGCGCTGCCCCTCTACATCGACACGGCGCAGAAGCTGACGGATCCGAGCGAGTTCCAGGCACTCGGCGATCTCGCCATCGAGATGAAGGACGCGCGCGCCCTGGTGGCCATCGGCAAGCTCGCGGTCCAACGCGGCCTGCCGCTCGACGCGCATGCCTATCCGACGATCGGGATCCCGAATTACGAGGCTTTCTCGGCGGTCCCGCTCGTCGAGAAGGCGATGGTCTTCGCCATCGCCCGCCAGGAGAGCCAGTTTGATCCGCGCGCGCAATCGGGCGTCGGGGCACGGGGCCTGATGCAGATGATGCCGGCCACCGCCCAGCGCACCGCGCGGCGCGTCAGCGCGGCCTACGATCAGGACCGCCTGACCAGTGATCCCGCCTACAATGCCCGGCTCGGCCAGGCGCATCTCGGCGAATTGATGGAGGATTGGCGCGGTTCCTACATCCTCGCCTTCGCGTCCTACAATGCGGGCGGGGGCAATGTGAAGAAGTGGATCGACGCCTACGGCGACCCGCGCAAAGGAGAGGTCGATCCCGTCGACTGGGTCGAGCGCATCCCGTTCACGGAAACGCGCAACTACGTGCAGCGGGTGATGGAGAATCTGCAGGTCTACCGCAACCGCCTCGACGGAAAGAGCGCGCTTCTCATCGAGAGCGACCTTCGCCGGGGCGCGCGCTGACGCGGCGGCTTCAGGTCTCGGCGGAGGGCCTGCGTGCGCCGAGCCTTCTCGCCGTCGCCCCGCAGAGACAGCCGCCGAGGTAGACCCCGAGCATCAGAGCAGCGCTGTCCACCCACAAGCCGGCACGTCCGGGAACGAGGCCGGCGACGGCCACGCCCGCCAGGCATGCGGCGGCCGTGCCGAGGCCGAGGCCGAGCGCGACGGCCCGGGGCATTCCCGTGAGCCGGCCGACGGCGAGGCCGAGGAGCAATGCTCCGGCAAGGCCCGGCCACAGGCCGGACAACAGCAGCGTCATGGATCATCCCTCATGCGGGGCGGCGATGGCCGGCCCGATTCACGAGCGCAAGGTGAACGCGATGGCCTGGCGATCTCCCGGCGTCGTGCCGGCAGGAGCCGCGGCGACCTGATCGGCACCGACGCCCGCTTCGAGCAGATACTCGACGATCGCGAGCGCGCGCTGGTGAGGCAGATCCTGGTCCGGCATCGGATCGGGCTGAGCGGCCGTCGTGTCGGACGGCTTCGGCTTCTCGCCGGACTTGGCGTGCGCCTTGTCGTGAGCCTTGTCGTGAGTCTTGGCGGGTTTCGCCTCGGCCTTGCGCGCCGCCGTCACGCCCTCCTCCCTCCGGATGGCATTCCTGCCGAAATCCGGCTTGGCCTGGGCGGCCCTGCTCGCGACCGGGCCGGGATGGTCGATCGACGCCGTGCTCTGAACACCGCCATCCGGGGCGGGCCTGACCTCATGAGGCGACGCTCCGGCCGGATCTGCGTGCCCGGCCACGAGGACGCGCAAGGCCGGGCAAGCCTTCGCCAGGGCAGCGAGCGCATCGAGCACCGGATAGAATTCCGGCCGCAGGGCGCTGCTTCCGGGTTCGAAGCGCAGAGTCCGGCCGTCCGTTTCCGAAGCGAACTGGCGGCGGCAGGTGTCTGCGTCGCGCTGCTCCGCCGGATTGCGGGCCTGGACGGCGACGATGGCGCTCCACGCGGCCGGCATCGCGGGCGGCAGCGTCTCCGAGAGGCGTCGCGCGCTCTGCGCGTAGAGGCTTTCCCCCGCCAAGCGCAGGCTCCGGTCCGTCGCGGCGATCTCGCCGCTGGCGAGCGTTGCCAGCCGGGGGATGGCAGCCTGCAAGGCCGCTACGAGGTCGGCGGGCGCACCGTCGGCGAGTCTCGCCTTGTCGACGATGCGCTCGCGGAAGAAGTGGGGCCTCATCGACGCGAGAACGCGCTCGCGCGTCGCCGCATCCGGCAGGTGGCCGCTCACCGTGACGGCGTCGGCGTCGCGCCGGATCGTGACCCGGTAGGGCGAGAGGGGCCGCGCGCTCAGGGCCACGGTGCCGGCGCCGACGCCGGCGGGCCTCCGGTCCCGCATCAGCGCCTCGGCCTCGGCGATGGCCTGCGCGTCGAGAGCATGACCGGAGACGGACAGGGTTCCGCCCTCGAAGCGCACCGAGCCATCCTGCAGGAGCTCGACGAGCGAGACGGCGAAGCGGGTCAGCGCCTCGCCGTCGATCCCGGCCGCCAGACCGCGCGCCGTCTGCGTCGAATCGTCCACAAAGGCCCCGTCGGCAGCCTCGGCGGCCGCGGCAAGCAGCTTGGCGCGAGCTGCCTCGGAGACCGCATAGCCCGTCAGGATCAGCCCGCCTTCGGTCACCCGCTCGATGCCGAAGCGGAAATCCCGGATCGTCGGCGGGAGGATCTCGACGCGGCCGAGGCTGTAGCCCTGGGGCGGGTTGGCGAAGGCGGTGCGCAGGGCATCGTACTCCGCGACGCCGATCGCCTCGCCCTGAAACGACAGGGTGGTGTCCTTGACGGTCGCGGTTGCGCCCCGGGCGAGGTCGCGCAGGCGGGACACCGCATAGGTCGCCGCGGCCAGGAAATCCGGCGGCGCACCGCGCGCTGCCCTGGTCTCGTCCGTGAGGACCAGACTGGACGGAAGGTCCGTCCGGAGGCTCGCCGCGAGCCGCGCACGGCCGAGATCGACGGGTCGATTGCCCCCGAGGAAGATTTCGTCGCGGTCCGCCCGCGTCGCCGTCCAGGCGAACGGCGAGGCCTCCTCGACGATCCCGATGCCCGAGACGATGCGGCGGACGCCCGAGACCGCCGCCAGCTTCCCGAGGGCCTGCTCGCGCGAGGACGCGGTCGGCGCCTCGCCCCTTGCGACGAGATCGCGCCCCTCGATCGACACGCGCAGCCATGGCTCGCCGGTCTCGGCCACGGTCTCTCTCGCCACTCGCTCCGCCGCGTCGTCGACGGACCGCTCGATAGAGGGCATCGCCAGGAAGGTCGCGCCGCCCCAGAGCAGCGCGAGCAACGGCAACCCGAGCAGCCAGCCCGCTCGATGCCGATGGAGGCTTTGGAGGCGCAAAGAGAGCACGGAGGCCTCGACGAGACGGAAACCGCGGGAGCGGGACGACCTCAGCCGATCATCACGGCTTCTTGAAGGCCGCCGCAGGTTTCGTTGGCGATGCGGCGGAGGTCGACGAGGCCCGGTCAGCGGGCGGAGAACCGCCGCACTGGCTGTCGGCCGGACGATCCAAGGTCATTGCCCCTGTGCCCCACGCAGCATCTCGAGAGCGAGCCACCGATCTTCCGCGGCGGCGAGGCCGGTCTCGGCCTCGACGAGCGTAGCCGAGGCCTTCTCGAACCGGGCCGGGTCGCGGGCATAGAGGCCGGGATCCGCCAGGATCGCGCGGAGCTGCGCGATCGCGCCCTCGAGTTTCTCGATCCGGGCCGGCAATGTCTTGAGCTCGTGCTGCTCCTTGAACCCGAGCCTCGCGCGCGTCGGTGAGGCCGATGCCTCGATGACCGGCGGCTTCTCGCGCGCCTCCGAGCGCCCGCGATTGGCTGCGCGGGCCTGAACGCCCTCCCCGCGCTGCGCAACCATGTCGGTGTAACCGCCCGCATACTCGATCCAGCGCCCCTTCCCCTCGCTCACCAGAACGCTGCCGACGACACGATCGAGGAAGTCGCGATCGTGGCTGACGAGGATCAGCGTGCCGGCGTAGTCGCCGAGCATCTCCTGGAGAAGATCGAGGGTCTCGAGATCGAGGTCGTTCGTCGGCTCGTCGAGGACGAGGAGATTGGCAGGCTGCGCCAGCGCGCGCGCGATCAACAGCCGGTTGCGCTCGCCACCGGAGAGCACGCTGACCGGCGTGCGCGCCTGCTCGGGGGTGAACAGGAAGTCCTTGAGATAGCCGATCACGTGCCGGTTCTGGCCGCCGACCGTGACGGTATCGCCGCGCCCGCCGGTGAGGACCTCGGTCACGGTCTGTCCCGGCTCGAGCACGGCCCGCGCCTGATCGAGGAGCATCATCCTCAGGTTGGTGCCGAGCTGCACCGTACCGGCATCCGGCGCGAGCGTGCCGGTGAGCAGATTGACGAGCGTCGTCTTGCCGGCCCCGTTCGCCCCGACGATGCCGAGGCGGTCGCCGCGCATCACGCGCAGCGACAAGCCGTCGACGATGCGCCGCTCGCCGTAGGCCTTGGAGATGCCGCGCGCCTCGATCACGAGCGAGCCGGAGGCTTCCGCCTCGCTGGAGGCCATGCTCACCGTCCCGATTGGCCGGCGCTCCTCGCGCCGCTGCTTGCGAAGATCATGCAGGTTGCCGAGGCGCCGCACGTTGCGCTTGCGCCTCGCCGTCACGCCGTAGCGGAGCCAATCCTCCTCGGCCGCGATCTTGCGGTCGAGCTTGTGCCGGTCGCGCTCCTCCTCCTCGAAGTAGGCGTCGCGCCACGCCTCGAAAGTCGAGAATCCCTGCTCGATGCGCCGCGTCACGCCGCGGTCGAGCCAGACCGTGCTGCGCGAGAGCGCCGAGAGGAAGCGGCGGTCGTGGCTGATCAGGACGAGGGCCGCGCGCGTGCCCTGCAACTCGCCCTCCAGCCACTCGATGGCGGGCAGGTCGAGGTGGTTCGTCGGCTCGTCGAGGAGCAGGATATCGGGCTCGGGCGCCAGCGCCTGGGCAAGCGCGACGCGCCGCCCTTCGCCGCCCGAGAGACGGGACGGATCCTCGGCCCCACTGAGGCCGAGGCTCTCCAGCAGGTAACGGGCCCGGTGGTGCTCGTTGCCGGGCGCCATGCCGGCCTCGACGAAGGCCAGAGCGGTCTCAAAGCCCGAGAAATCCGGTTCCTGGGCCAGGTAGCGGATCGTCGTGCCCGGCTGCATGAAGCGCACGCCGCGATCGGGCTCGGCGAGTCCGGCGGCGATACGCATCAGGGTCGACTTGCCCGAGCCGTTGCGGCCGACGAGGCAGGTCCGCTCGCCCGGAGAGATCGTGAGTTCGGCGCGCTCGATCAGCGGGGTGCCGCCGAAGGTGAGCGCGACGTCCTGAAGCGTGAGAAGCGGTGGTGCGGCCATGCGCGGGCTTATGACAGCGCCGACGCCCGCGAACAAATGCCGTGGCCCGCTCTCAGGCGGTCGGATTGGCTGGACCGGTCGGCGACGGGTCGGGCGTGATCTGGGGCGACGTGCCCGGGTCGTTGATCGGCACCTCGGTCGGCCGTCCGCCCGGGGCTTCCGGCGGCGTCTCGCCGGGGATCTCCGGACCCGGGCTCGGCTGCGGCGTGTGAGGCGGCTCGTAGGGCGTCTCGGGGACGGGAGCCTCGGGGATCGGGCCTGGATTCGACATGGACGGACGCTCCTCTGAAGCCGCTGAACGGTTTCGTCGGCAACGGCGCCGGTCGGGGCCGGTTCCGCCCAGCCTACTTCTTGGTGAGGAGCAGGTTGCCCTCCTTGCCCACCGACTTGCGGATCTTCTCGGCAAACAGCGCGAGCAGCAGCGGCAGCCGCACCTCGACGCGCACGCTCTCGGGACCCACGTCGATCTGGCCGTCGACGCTCTGGGTGAGAGCGGACAGGGCGAAGTCGAGGCGATCTCCGGTCCAGGCGAGATTGCCGATGGTCACGCCGCTCTTGGCAAGCAGCGCGCGCCCCTGCTCGACGCCGGTCTCGATGCGGCGCCGGGCCTCGTCGCGGCCGAGGTCGTGCGGGATCTCGACAATCAGGGGCTTTGCCATCTTGGGAGGACCATCCTTCGTTCCGTGGCCCGTCAGATGGGGGTGGCCGGCGCCTCAGGCAACGCCGGCCACGCGCCCGATCAATCCAGCACGTGGAGGGAGACGTAGGTGGTGCCGCCCATCCCGAGCGCCCGGGCCGAGCCGCGAGACAGGTCGATGATGCGGCCGCGCACGAACGGCCCACGATCGTTGATGCGCACCACCACGGACCGGCCGGTCCGCTGATTCTCGACGCGGACGCGGGTGCCGAAGGGCAGGCTGCGATGAGCTGCGGTCATCCCGTTCGGATTGAAGCGCTCGCCGTTGGCGGTCCTGTGCCCGCTCCCATACCAGGAGGCACCTCCGCTCTGGGCAGAGGCCTGGTCCAGCGCGGCGACGGAGATGACGGTTCCCAGGATGGCGGCGACGGTCCAACGAACAGGCTTCATGTGAATCCGCATTCCCTTGTTGTTAGCGAATGCCGCGGAAAATGAAGCCAATATCGACGAAAATGAGACGCGTTTATCGCGGCGCAGCATGCCGCATTTCCGGCTAGATCCCTCCACATCGAGAACGACGACGCGGCGAAGTATTGTATAAGTTTTCAATTCATGGCGGGTACTTCGGAGGGGAAGCTCGATACATCGCGCAACTTTGGGCGCAAGTGGACGCGAAGCTCAACGAAACCTCGGGCGCAGACGGCGAGACCTGCGCTCAGCGAAACCCAGCCTTTCGCTCAGTGCCCGAAGCGCGGGGCCAGCGAATGCCAGCGGGCGCCAGGCTTGACCGGGCACCGAGGCCGAGGCGTGGGTGATCGGTCGCGGGATGCGCGCGGTCGGGGCCTCGGCACGAAAGGCCAAAGCATCATGCCGGTCGCATCAAGTGAAATCCTTGATCCGCAATGACTTGAAACGATGCAGACGGCGATTGCTACAGGAAGAATCAGGCCAGTCGGCAAAAACTGCAGCCCCAAATCGAGACGCATTTTGCTCGCCGCGGCAACCCGACCTTTACCCTGCTGCCAGCATGGTGCCCCGGTCAGTCGCGTAACCGGTGTTTGCCATGGCCTCCCCGCGTACCGTGGTCGCCGGCGCCGCCGCCCGGAAACAAGTCTCGCGTACCGGGCGGCTTGCGTCGGCGCCACGGATGGGTCTCGTACCCGTCGTCCAGCGTCTTCCCCTCGATGAAATTCTGGTCGGCGATTGCATCGCCGCGATGGACAGCCTACCGGCCGCGAGCGTCGACTGCGTTTTCGCCGACCCGCCCTACAACCTCCAACTCGGCGAGGGCTCGCTCCTGCGTCCCGACCAGAGCCGCGTCGATGCCGTCGACGACGAGTGGGACAAGTTCGCGAGCCTTGCGCAGTACGATACCTTCACCCGCGCCTGGCTGACGGCCTGCCGCCGGGTGATGAAGCCGAACGCCACCCTGTGGGTCATCGGCTCGTACCACAACATCTTCCGCGTCGGCAGCGCCTTGCAGGATCTTGGTTTCTGGATCCTGAACGACGTCGTCTGGCGGAAAGCCAACCCGATGCCGAACTTCCGCGGCAAGCGCTTCACCAACGCGCACGAGACGCTGATCTGGGCATCGCGCAGTCCCGAGGCGAAGTACACGTTCCACTACGAGGCGCTGAAGGGCGGCAACGAAGACCTTCAGATGCGCTCGGACTGGTTCATCCCGCTCTGCACGGGCGACGAGCGCCTGAAGGACACGCATGGCCAGAAGGTCCACCCGACGCAGAAGCCCGAGGCGCTGCTCGCCCGGACCCTCCTGTCGGCGACGAGCCCGGGCGACGTCGTGCTCGACCCCTTCTTCGGAACCGGCACGACCGGCGCGGTCGCCAAGCGCCTCGGGCGCCGCTTCATCGGCATCGAGCGCGAGACCGTCTACGCGGACGCCGCCCGCACGCGGATCGAGGCGGTCGAGCCGCTCTCCCAGGCGGCCCTCGCACTCGCGCCGGCCAAGCGCGCCGAGCCGCGCGTGCCCTTCCTCAGCGTGATCGAGGCCGGGCATGTCCGGCCCGGCGAGATGCTCAGCGACGCCCGCGGCCGGTTCAAGGCCGTCGTGCGGCCCGACGGCACCCTGATGGCCGGGCCCGCCACGGGCTCGATCCACAAGATCGGTGCCCTGGTGCAGGGTCTTCCCGCCTGCAACGGCTGGGAGTTCTGGCACGTGGAGCGCAGCGGCCGCCGCGTCGTCATCGACGCGTTCCGGGCGGCCATGCGGGCCGAGATGGGCCCGGCCGCCTGAAGCGGGGATCCACGCCTCAGCGCCTCGCAGTGCGAGGCCGCCGGCCCGTCGCCCTCGGCCGGGAGGCCGCACGAGGCGGCACCGGCTGATCCGACACCTCGTCGGCGATCTCGAAGTCCGGCTCGGCCGCGGAGCGATCCGCGGCCGGACGAGGTTCGGACCTCGGCTTCGGCACCGGCCGGAAGCTCGGCTCGTGAGGAGGCGCATCCGGCGGCGGCTCGGCCGCGGCCAGGAGCGGGACCGGCGCCGGCTCCTGTCGCGGACGCCCGCGCGGCGGCTTCGTGGTCTCCGGCCTCGGATCGAAGGCGTGGGCGAGGATCTTCTTCATCAGACCCGGCAGGGGCTCCTCGTCGAGGTCGCGCCGAGGGGTGAATCGCATGCCCGCTGGCGCCGCCGTGCCGAGGCCGACGCGGGCCTGAAACACCGTGAGTTCGAGCGGAAAATGCGTGAAGCCGTGGCGCACGAGGCCGGGCAGACGCTTCCAGCGCGCATCGATCGGCGCATCGAGGAGCGCCTGGGCGGAATCGTAGTCCGGCTCCCATGAACTCATCGGCGGCTCGGCCATGGCGCCGAGCAGGCCGCCCGCCGGGCGCGTGCGCAGCAGGACGGCCTCGTCCCCGCTGCGCAGCACCACGAAGGCCGCGCCCCGCCGCAGGGTGCCCTTCACGGCCCTCACCTTGTGGGGAAACGTCTCCTGCAGGCCGAGCGACCTGGCGCGGCAGGGCGCCATCCAGGGGCAGAGCGCGCAGACCGGCCGCTTCGGCGTGCAGATCGTCGCGCCGAGATCCATCAGGCCCTGCGCGAAGTCGCCGGGCCGGTCGGCGGGGACGAGCGTCTGCGTCAGCCTGCGGATCTCGGGACGGCTCGCGGGAAGCGGAGTCTCGACAGCGAAGAGACGCGTCATCACCCGCTCGACATTGCCGTCGACGGCAGCCTCCGGCCGGTCGAAGGCGATGGCCGCGATAGCGCCCGCCGTGTAGGCCCCGATGCCCGGAAGCCTGCGCAGGCCGTCCGCCGTGTCCGGAAAGCGGCCCGCGGCGGCCACGGCCTTGGCGCAGGCGTGGAGGTTGCGCGCCCGCGAGTAGTAGCCGAGGCCCGCCCATGCCGACATGACGGCTTCCTCGGGCGCCTCCGCCAGGGCGTCGATGGCCGGGAACCGCTCCAGGAACCTGTGGAAATACGGCTTCACCGCCGCGATGGTGGTCTGCTGCAGCATCACCTCGGAGAGCCAGACCCGGTACGGGTCGGGCCGCTCGCCGGGAAGCGCGCGCCAGGGCAGGATACGGCGATGCCGGTCGTACCAGCCAAGGAGGTCGGCGGCCCGAGGCCCCGGATTCGTCGCATCGGGCGCTGTCATGCGGATGCGTGCATAGCCGGGCGCGCGGACCGATCAAAGCGCTCCCGTCGCGGCGCGGCTTGGCGTATCATCGCGGCCTTTCCGGGTCGGGGCCGCGAACACCGCATGGCGCGCGTCAAACCGCTTGCCGAACTCATCGAGGCCTGCGTCGGGCCCGCCTTTGCCGCGCAGGGTTTCGCCTCGACCGACATCCTGGCGGCCTGGCCCGATATCGTCGGCGCGCGGCTCGCCCGTTACTGCCAGCCCTCGAAGCTCGAATGGCCGCGGCGGCGGCGCAAGGAACCGGAGGGGCGGCCCGAATCCGGCACCCTGGTCGTTCGGGTCGAGGGCGTCTTCGCGATCGAGCTCCAGCACCTCGTGCCGGTGGTGATCGAGCGGATCAATGCCCATTACGGCTGGGCCTGCGTCGGACGCATCGTGATGCAGCAGGGCCGCCTCGCGCGGCCGTCGCGCCGGGCGCAGGCACCGATCCTCGATCCGGCGCGGCGCGGCGAGGTGGCGCTGGCTGTCTCGGGGATCGGGGACGAGGCCCTGCGCGATGCCCTCGACCGGCTCGGCACGGCGGTCGTGGCGGCGCGCCCGAAGCGCTGAGGCGTGGCGCCGGGCTGCGGCGACAGCGAGGCGGCTTGCCACGATGCGCCCGAAATTCTACCGCAGCTCTACATCCCGAGAGATGTCTATCGGAGCTTGCACCTCATGATCACCCGGCGCGACGCCCTGAAAGCCACCGGCCTCGCGGTCGGCGCGGCCATCCTCCTGCCGAAGCTGTCCCTCTCGGCCCTAGCGCAGAGCGAGAACGTCGCGGCGCTGATGCAGCCGGGCCCTCTCGGCGACGTCTGGCTCGGGCCGAAGGACGCCAAGTGCACGATCATCGAGTACGCCTCGATGACCTGCTCGCACTGCGCGGCCTTCCACCGCCAGACTTGGCCGGAGCTGAAGGCCCGCTACATCGACACCGGCAAGGTGCGCTTCACCCTGCGGGAATTCCCGCTCGATCCGCTGGCCACCGCCGCCTTCATGCTGGCGCGCTGCGACGGCGATGCGAAGTACTACCCGATCACGGACCTGCTCTTCGACCAGCAGCCGACCTGGGCCTTCGTGCAGAAGCCGCAATCCCCCGTCGACGCGCTGGAACAGATGCTCCGCCAAGCCGGCTTCTCGAAGGAGAAGTTCGAGGCCTGCCTGAAGGATCAGAAGCTGTACAACGCCGTGAACGCCGTGAAGCAGCGCGGCCTCGACACCTTCAAGGTGGATTCGACCCCGACCTTCTTCATCAACGGCGAGCGCTATAAGGGCGAGATGTCGATCGAGGGCATGGAGAAGGTGATCAAGCCGATCCTGGGCGCCTGACAGGTCCAGCTCCGCTCGGAGGCGATCGCGGCCTGCCTGGAAACGGGCCGCGGACGGTCATGCAAGAACGTTTCGGCGGAGTCGCGTCGAAACAATATTATTTCATATCTTTCAATGACTTAATGCATATCTCGATCGCCTTGACACCCAAGGTGGGCGAAACTATGGTGCGCCGCGCCTGAAGGGGGCGTTCCAGCGGGTTTCTGTCACTCTCGTCTATGTGAGTTATCGCCGTGAGCGGCAACGACGCGAAGGACGAGGGGGGGCGGGAGCGGGGAACGGCACCGGACGGCGATCTCTCCGCGAGGCTCAAACGTCTCGAGACGCAAATTGACCGGAAGCGGCCATCGGCCTCTCCCGATCCTTCCTTGCGTCCCGGGTCGTCGGACGGGCCATCCCCTCTCGGGCGCGCGATGCAGCTCTCCACCGAGTTCGTCGCGGGCGTGATTGCGGGGGGAATCCTCGGCTGGATCTTCGATCGGTTTCTGGGGACTAAGCCCTGGGGCCTGATCGTGTTCCTCATGCTGGGTTTCGTCACGGGCGTCTACAACGTGATGCGCGCGTCCGGCTTCAGCGGGCCGCGCTCCGGATCGGGCGACCGGGGGGGATCGTAAAGGCAGACAGGCTTCACGGGAGGCGGGCCGAGGGATGATCCCCGGCGCTCCCCGGAGACAGGCAGGGGACGGAAGCGGGCATGGCGGTCAATGTAGACCCGATCCACCAGTTCGAGCTGAAGCCGCTCGTGTCCCTCGGGCACATCGGCAACCAGCAGATCGCCTTCACACAATCGGCGCTCTACATGTTCGCCGCGGTCGGCGTCATCGCGCTGATCACCATCGTGGCGACCGCCAATCGCTCGGTGGTGCCGGGCCGGATGCAGTCGCTCGCGGAGGTCTTCTACGAGTTCATCGCCGACACGCTGCACCAGGCGACCGGCGACAGCGGCAAGAAGTTCATGCCGCTCGTCTTCTCGCTCTTCATGTTCGTGCTGATCCTGAACCTGTTCGGGATGATCCCGTACGCTTTCGCGGTGACCAGCCACCTGATCATCACCTTCGGGCTCGCCGCCCTCGTGATCGGCGTCGTCATCGGCTACGGCCTGATGAAGCACGGCACCCATTTCCTCGGGCTGTTCGTGCCGTCGGGCGTGCCGAAGCCGCTGCTGGCGATCCTGGTGCCGATCGAGATCATCTCGTTCATCTCGCGGCCGATCAGCCTTTCCGTCCGTCTGTTCGCCAACGTCCTGGCCGGACACATCGCGATGAAGATCTTCGCCTTCTTCGTGGCGGCCCTCCTTTCCGCCGGCGCCTGGAGCGTGCTATCGCCCCTGCCGCTCGCACTCACGATCGCGCTCACGGCCCTCGAGTTCCTCGTGGCGGCCCTCCAGGCCTACGTCTTCGCGACGCTGACCGCGATCTACCTCAACGACGCCCTTCACCCCGGCCACTGACGGTCGGCTCATCCCGCCGAAAACGAACACTCGGTTCTTCGAACACATCAGGAGTTACTCATGGATCCCGTCGCTGCGAAGTACATCGGCGCCGGCCTCGCCTGCCTCGGCATGGCGGGCGCGGGCATCGGCCTCGGCAACCTGTTCGGTCAGTTCCTCGCCGGCGCCCTTCGCAATCCCTCCGCGGCCGACGGCCAGCGCGCGACGCTGCTCCTGGGCTTCGCCCTCACCGAAGCGCTCGGCATCTTCTCGCTGCTGATCGCCCTCCTCCTGCTCTTCGCCGTCTAAGGCCCGAGCAGCGGCCTCCGCGGCACGGCCGCGGAGCCCGGCGGGGACGCCGGCGAGCCACGGGAGAGCGCTCCGGACACGCGGAGCGCTCGTTTTTTCAAGATCACGGACGAGGCCATGGCGCAGCCAAACCCCCTCACGCAACCCTCGCCCAACGCCGACACGCATGTGGGCGCTCACACCAAGCAGCCCGCGCCGCACGGCGCCGCCTTTCCCCCCTTCGAGAGCCACACCTTCCTGTCGCAGCTGCTCTGGCTCGCGCTCTCGTTCGGTCTTCTCTACTACCTGATGGACAAGGTCGCGCTGCCGCGCATCCAGGCCATCCTGCACGAGCGCTCGAACCGCCTCTCGGCGGATCTCGAGGAGGCGCAGCGCATGAAAGTCGAGGCCGACACGGCCGGCGCGGCCTACGAGAAATCCCTCAGCGACGCGCAGGGCAAGGCCCGCGACATCGCGCAGGAGACCCGCAACGCGCTCACCGCCGAGGCCGAGACCAAGCGCAAGGCGCTCGAGGCCGAGCTGAACCAGAAGCTCGCGGCCGCCGAGGCGACCATCCGGACCCGCACCCAGGACGCGATGAGCAATGTCCGTGGCATCGCGTCCGAGACGGCGTCCGCCATCGTCGAGCGCCTGACGGGGCAGGCCCCGGACCAGGCCAGCCTCGACCGGGCGCTCGACCGCGCCGTGACCGCGCACTGATACGGGAGCGACGAGCATGTTGCTGACAGCAGAGTTCTGGGTCGCGGTCGCCTTCGTCGTCTTCATGGCGATCGTGTGGAAGGTCGGCGGCTTCGGCATGATGACCAAGGGCCTCGACGGCCGCGCGAAGCGCGTCCGCGCCGAGCTCGACGAGGCGCGCCGCCTGCGCGAGGAGGCCGCAGCGGTGCTGGCCGACTACAAGCGCCGCCGCACCGAGGCCGAGCGCGAGGCCGAGGCGATCGTCGCCAGCGCCCGCGAGGAGGCCCAGCGCGCCGCCGAGGAGGGTCATGCCCGCCTCAACGACTTCGTCGCCCGCCGCACCAGGGCGGCCGAGACGAAGATCGCCCAGGCCGAGGCTCAGGCCGCCGCCCAGGTCCGGGCTGCCGCTGCCGACGCGGCGGTCCAGGTCTCCGAGACGATCCTGCGCGAGCGGATGCAGGGTGAGGCTGCCCAGGACCTCGTCCGGCTGAGCCTCGGCGAGGTCCGGAACCGCCTGCGGGCCTGACTGGCACCGCACGGCATTCGAAGCCGCCCCCGGGCGGCTTTTTTCGTTGGCGCCTGTTTCGGCGCCGTCCCGGCCCCGGCCATGCTATAGGGCCGCCCCGCGCGACGCCGCGCCCGCGCGTCCTCGCCGCTCCAGCGGAATGCCATGGCCCCGATCATCTCGATCGCCGATCTGTCGAAGGTCTACGCCTCGGGGCTCGTCGCGCTGCGCGACGTGAACCTGGAGATCGCGCGCGGCGAGATCTTCGCCCTGCTCGGGCCGAACGGCGCCGGCAAGTCGACGCTCATCAACATCGTCTGCGGCATCGTCACGCCGAGTGCCGGCACGGTGCGGGCGGACGGGCACGACATCCTCTCGGACTATCGCGGCGCACGCCGGGCCATCGGCCTCGTGCCGCAGGAGCTCACGACGGACGCCTTCGAATCCGTCTGGAACACCGTCAGCTTCACCCGCGGGCTGTTCGGCCTGCGCAAGGACCCGGCCCATATCGAGCGGGTGCTGCGAGATCTCTCCCTGTGGGAGAAGCGCGACAGCCGCATCATGACCCTGTCGGGAGGCATGAAGCGGCGCGTGCTGATCGCCAAGGCGCTCAGCCACGAGCCGCGCATCCTCTTCCTCGACGAGCCGACGGCGGGCGTCGACGTGGAGTTGCGCCAGGATATGTGGCGCCTCGTGCGCCAGCTCCGGGACCGGGGCGTCACCGTCATCCTCACCACCCACTACATCGAGGAGGCCGAGGAGATGGCCGACCGGATCGGCGTGATCCGGCGGGGCGAGATCATTCTCGTCGAGGAGAAGGCGGAGCTGATGCGCAAGCTCGGCCGCAAGCAGCTGACGCTGCAACTGCAATCGCCCCTGGGCGAGATCCCGCCGGCCCTGGACGGGCACGGGCTCGAACTCGCGAGCGACGGGCGCGAGCTCGTCTACACCTACGACACCAAGGGCGAGCGGACCGGGATCACCGGCCTCCTCACCGCCCTGTCGAGCGCGGGCATCCGCTTCAGCGACCTGCGGACGAGCCAGAGCTCGCTCGAGGACATCTTCGTCGGTCTCGTCAGGGAGCGGGCATGAACTGGCAGGCGATCCGCGCCATCTACAGCTTCGAGATGGCGCGCTTCTGGCGCACCGCGATGCAGAGCATCCTGGCGCCGGTCATCTCGACCTCGCTCTACTTCGTGGTGTTCGGCGCCGCGATCGGCTCGCGCCTGAACGTGGTCGACGGCGTGCCCTACGGGCTGTTCATCGTGCCGGGCCTCGTGATGCTCTCGCTCCTCACGCAGAGCATCGCGAACGCCTCCTTCGGCATCTACTTCCCGCGCTTTGCCGGAACAATCTATGAAATCCTGTCGGCCCCGATCTCGCCGGTCGAGGTGGTGCTCGGCTATGTCGGCGCGGCGGCCTCGAAGTCGATCGTGATCGGGCTCATCATCCTGGCGACGTCGGCGCTGTTCGTGCCGCTGCGGATCGAGCACCCGGTCTGGATGGTGGCCTTCCTGCTGCTGACGGCCCTGACCTTCAGCCTGTTCGGCTTCGTCATCGGCCTGTGGGCGGACGGGTTCGAGAAGCTGCAGCTCGTGCCGCTCCTGATCGTGACCCCGCTGACCTTTCTCGGCGGCAGCTTCTACGCCATCGAGATGCTGCCGCCGTTCTGGCGGGCCGTGAGCCTGTTCAACCCGGTCGTCTACCTGATCAGCGGCTTCCGCTGGAGCTTCTTCGGCAAGGCCGACGTGAGCCTCGGCGTCAGCGTGGCGATGACGCTCCTGTTCCTCGCGATCTGCCTCGGCCTCGTCACCTGGATGTTCCGGACGGGCTATCGCCTCAAGAGCTGAGCCTCAGGGCCGGGCGGCCAGGAAGGCCAGGACGCCGTCGCGGTGGGGCTTGGCGCCGACCGCGGTGCTGTGGTCGCGGTCGAGGATCTCGAGGGCCCGGGCGTTCGGCATCAGGGCCGCGAGGCCGCTCGCGGATCCCGCCACCGTGTCGAGGGTGCCGACGGAGACGAGCGTCGGCAGCTCGATCTGCGCCACCTCCGCCCGCGACAGGGTCTGGCGCGAGCCGCGCATGCAAGCGGCGAGCGCGCGCAGGTCGCTCCGCGTCTGCTCGGCGAAGAGGCGGAAGGCCTGGGCGGTCGGGTTCGGCGCCGGCGTGCCGGGCGGCGCCTCGAGCGCCTCGGCGATGCCGCTCGGCAGCCCCCGCCCCTCGACGAGATGCATCCCGAGGCCGCCGAGCAGCGCCGAGCGCAGCCGGCTCGCGTGATCGAGGGCGAGATAGGCGGTGATGCGCGCGCCCATCGAGTAGCCCATCACGTCGGCCCGCGCGATGCCGAGATGGTCGAGCAGGCGCACGGCGTCGCCCGCCATCGCGTCCGAGCTGTAGGCGGCCGGATCGTAGAGCTTCTCGCTCTCGCCGTGGCCCCGGTTGTCGAGGGCGATCACCCGGTAGCCGGCCTGCGAGAGGGTCCTCACCCAGAGCGTGTTGACCCAGTTGACCGCGTGGTTCGAGGCGAAGCCGTGGATCAGGAGAACCGGATCGCCGGCGCCCCGGACGGCCGGAACGTCGATATAGGCGATGGTCACGCCGTCGGAATCGAAGGTCTGCATCGGTCGGTCTTCACCTCGGCTCGCGCGCCCCGAGCCCCGCTTAGATCAGCTTCGCCCGCATGGGCAATGCGGAACCGCTTGCAGGCGAACACCTTGGCTGGCATCACGCCTGCCGATGAAGGACACCCAGCCCTACGGAACCTACGCCCCCGCGGGCCTCGTCGCCCGGATCGCGGAACGCACCGGCCGGATCGCGACCGGAACCTGGCGCGGGCGCCGGCTCGCCCTGCTGCTGCGCCGGATCGCGATCTCGCTGCTGCGGGGCCGCCCCCTCGACGTCGAGCGTTTCGGCGCCCGGATGCGGCTGCACCCCTACAACAACAATTGCGAGAAGAAGGTGCTCTTCACGCCGCAATTCTTCGATCCCCAGGAGCGCGCCATCCTGAAGGCGCGGCTGCCGGCCGACTGCGTCTTCCTCGACATCGGCTCGAATATCGGCGCCTACGCGCTGTTCGTGGCGGCCTTCGCGGGGCCGCGCGCCCGCATCCTCGCGGTCGAGCCGCAGCCCGACGTGTTCGACCGGCTGACCTACAACATCGCCCAGAACCCGTTCGGCACGGTCAAGGCGGTCGCCTGCGCGGTGGCCGACAAGTCGGGCGAGCTCACCCTCTTCATCGATCCGCGCAACCGCGGCGAGTCGAGCCTGAAGATCGTCGGCACGAACGAGGGCGCGCAGATCAAGGTGCCGGCCGTGACGCTGCTCGACCTCGTCCGCAACGAGGGCATTACCCGGATCGACGCGGTCAAGCTCGACGTCGAGGGGGCCGAGGACCTGATCCTGGAACCGTTCCTGCGCGAGGCGCCCGAATCCCTCCTGCCGACGCTGCTGCTCGTCGAGAACGGCATCGACCAGTGGCAGCTCGACCTGCCGCGGCTTCTCGGCAGCTACGGCTACCGGGAGATCGCGCGCTCGCAGCTGAACCTCGTGTTCGAGCGTCCCCGGCCGGCGAGCGCCTGACCGGTCGGGCCGGGCACGACGCCCGCAGGCTCCGCCGCATATGGCCGCCGTCCCGGGCGCGCACTAATTGGCGCCAAGCGCAATCCTCGGCGCGAAGCGCATTCCTCGGTGCCAAGCGCATTCCTCGGCGCGAAGCGCACGCGACCTCTCCCGGGCCTTCATGAGCACCGATCCGACCGCCGTCACCGCCGCCATCCTCGTCATCGGCGACGAGATCCTGTCCGGGCGCACCAAGGACAGGAACATCGGCACCATCGCCGACTACCTGACGGCGGTCGGGATCGACCTGCGCGAGGTCCGCATCGTGCCGGACGAGGCGCCGATGATCGTCGGGGCGGTCAACGCGCTGCGGGCGCGCTACACCTACCTGTTCACCACGGGCGGCATCGGCCCGACCCACGACGACATCACGGCCGATTGCGTGGCCGAGGCGTTCGGCGTGCCGATCGACGTCGACCCGCGGGCCCGCGCGATGCTGCTCGAGCGGATCAAGCCGGAGGATCTCAACGCCGCGCGCCTGCGCATGGCCCGCATTCCCGACGGCGCCGACCTCATCCCGAACCCGATCTCGAAGGCGCCGGGATTCCGGATCGGCAACGTCTTCGTGATGGCCGGCGTGCCGGCGATCATGCAGGCCATGCTCGATCAGATCGGGCCGACGCTCGCGACCGGGGCGCGGGTGGTGTCCGAGACGGTCGAGGCCGGCAACCTGCCCGAGGGCGCCTACGCGTCCGACCTCGCGGCCGTCGCGGCCCTGCATCCCGGCGTCTCGATCGGCTCCTATCCGTCGATGACGGAGACGGGCTTTCTCAACCGGATCGTGGCGCGTGGCAAGGATGGGCAGGCCGTTGCCAGCGCGCGGGCCGAGATCGAGGCGCTCCTGGCGCGGCTGCGCGGGTAGGGCCGGCGGCCTGCTGAATCGAGGCAGCGCAATCAACGGGTTGGACGCGAAGCATGACGGACCGGGCCGAGGCGGTCGCCAAGCGCGACGAGACGATCGACGCCGTCAACGCGATCGGGCGGCCCGACGCCCTCGTGCTGCACGAGGTGATCCGGCGCGAGGGCGACGAGGAGCTGCGCCGCCACGGTGTCGCGCTGTTCCTCTCGGCCTTCGCGGCGGGCCTGAGCATCGCGCTCTCGCTGATCGTGCCGGGCGTCCTGAAGGCGCACCTGCCGGAGGCGGAATGGACGGCGCTGATCACCAGCATGGGCTACGCGGTGGGCTTCCTGGTGGTGGTACTGGGGCGCCAGCAATTGTTCACGGAGAACACCATCACGCCGATCCTGCCGCTGCTGCACGATCGCTCGATGAAGACGGCGTGGCGCGTCCTGCGGCTCTGGGCGATCGTCCTGACCGGCAACATCCTGGCGACCGCCGCCATCGCGACCGTCCTGGCGCATTCGGAGGCCTTCGGGCCCGCGGTCACGGCGGCCTTCGCCGAGATCAGCCACCACGCCATCGCGTTCCCGTTCGGCACGACTCTCGTCAAGGCGATCTTCGCCGGCTGGATGATCGCCCTGATGGTCTGGATCCTGCCCGCGACCGGCAGCGCGGCGCCGTTCGTGATCTTCCTGATGACCTGGCTCGTCTCGATGTGCGGCCTCGCCCACGTCGTCGCGGGCTCGGTGGAGGCGTTCTTCCTCGTGGCGAACGGTACCGCCACGCTGGCCGAGTACGGGACGAAGTTCTTCCTGCCGACCCTCGTCGGCAACGTCTTCGGCGGCGTCGCGCTGGTGGCGGTGCTCAATTTCGGGCAGGTCGCGCCGGAGGTCGAGGAGCACCGCGAGGTCGAGGACGAGCCCTCGCCCCGTTGAGGAACCGGGCGGATCAGGCCCGGTCCGATTCGTAGATGCCCCGCACGTAGCCGCGCGAGATCAGCCGGTCGCGGCGCAGCGTCCGCCGCTCGGCCTCGCAGAGGTCGGTCAGCGCATCGCGGATGATGGCCCGGATCGCCGCCGAGGCGTCACCCTGCGCCGCCTCCAGATAGGCGGCCGCGATGGCCTCCACGGTCGGCGATTGAGAGGTTTCGGCGCTCGGTCGCGGAGGCATGGCAGGTCCTGTCTGGAGAACAGAACAAGAACACGCCACGGCGCGGGTGGTTCGGTCAAGGGCGCGCGGGCGACAAGCTGTTATTCATCGCCCGATGGCGGTTGCGGGCGCGGCGCCGCCGTTTCGGAAGGGAAAGCGTTGTGTTTCCGAAGGCTGAGCGCCACCGCGATCCGCAAGCTGCCCGTGCGGGAAGGCCGCCCCGTCGGGCGCCCCTCCCGCGTCATGCCCGCGCCGGGGCCTTCTTGAGGGCGGTGGCGAAGGCCTTGAGCTGGCGGTTGAGGTCGGCGAGTTCGTTCAGCGCGATGGTCTTGTGACCGTCCTTGACCGCACGCTCGATGTCCTCGACCTGCGAGGCGGCGAGCCGCCTCAGCGCGGCTGCGAGTTGTTCCCGGGTCATCGGCGCTCCTCGTCTCCCCTGCGGCGGATCACCTGCCGGTGATAGGGGCTCATGCTTAACCGCAGGTTTTCTCGGAGGCGCCGGGATCTCGGATCGGCAACGAATCGGTCGGGCGGCCGCGCGGCGGGTCAGGTCCGCCAGGGATGCGCCGGCAGCTCCGTCGCCCCGATGGCTCTGGCGCCCGCCTCGGCGACCGCGTGATCGTTCTCGACGGTCGATCCGCTGACCCCGATGGCGCCCGACATCACCCCGTCCGAGTCGACGATCGGGATGCCGCCCGGAAAGGTGATGAGGCCGTCATTCGAGTGCTCGATGCCGTAGAGGGGACCGCCCGGCTGCGAGAGCTTGCCGATGGCCCCGGTCGGCATGCCGAAGAACAGGGAGGTCTTGGCCTTCTTCTGCGAGATGTCGATGGAGCCGACCCAGGCGTCGTCCATCCGGTAGAAGGCCTTCAGGTTGCCGCCGGAATCCACGACGGCGATGCACATCTGTGTGCCGAGCTCCACCGCCTTGGCGCGGGCAGCCTCGATGGCCTTGTGCGCGTCCTCGATCGTCACGTGCATGGCGGGTCTCCTGTGGGCTTGGCCGCGTCGGGCGCGGCGTTGCGGGAAAGGCTAGATATGGCGGCCGGTTCCGTCATCGGGACGGCGGGCCAGCCATGTCACGGAGGCGTAGGCGCCGAGCCAGGAGCCGAGCGCCGCGAACAGCACGTAGAGCGCGTTCTGCGTGTAGTTGATGACCGCGAATGCGGAGAGCAGGTACCAGACCGCGCTCCAGTTCGCGGCGCGGACGCGATGCCGGGCGCCGACCGCCGCGTTGAAGAACACGTAGGCCGCATCCGTCACCGCGGTGGCGAGGACGACCCCGAGGGTGACGAGGGGATCGAGGCTCGAGGCCTGCAACGCTGAGAGATGCATGGGCGGCTCCTGCACGCCCCGCCTGCCGGACGAGGCTCGTCCCGGCGGGATGCGCCGAGCCTGCCTCGCGCGGGCGGACGCGCCAAGCCAACCCACCTCTCCCGTGCGGGAGAGGTCGAGTCCGCTGAACGCGGACCGGGTGAGGGGTTTGCCGTCTCCGGAGAGGTCGCACCCCTCACCCCAACCCTCTCCCGCACGGGAGAGGGGACCCGCGCCGGACCTTGGGAACCATCGAGCCCTGCACCGACGACTTCGGCGTGGCTCGGCAGGTCCGAGCGGGAGAGGTGGCGCGGATCAGCCGGGAGGGGTCGCTCCCTTACTTCGCCGCCATCGCGTTGGCCTTCTCGATCAGCGCCTCGGCCATGCGGATCGAGGCGATGTCGATGAGGCGGCCGTCGAGCGAGACGGCGCCGCGGCCGGCGCGTGCCGCC
The DNA here is from genome assembly GCF_037106235.1 of Methylobacterium nigriterrae. Taxonomy (NCBI): domain Bacteria; kingdom Pseudomonadati; phylum Pseudomonadota; class Alphaproteobacteria; order Hyphomicrobiales; family Methylobacteriaceae; genus Methylobacterium; species Methylobacterium nigriterrae. The sequence continues at coordinate 101,377 of NZ_JBAWTG010000002.1, forward strand.
TCCTCCATCGCTTCGAGGATGCGGCGGGCCTTGGTGACCTCGGCCTCGGAGGGCGTGAAGACCTCGTTGGCGAGCTCGATCTGGGTCGGGTGGATCGCCCACTTGCCCTCGAAGCCGAGCGCCGCGCAGCGCTTGGCCGCCGAGACGTAGCCGTCCTTGTCGGAGAAGTCGCCGAAGGGGCCGTCGATCGGACGCAGGCCGTAGGCGCGGCAGGCCACCAGCATGCGGTTCTGGGCGAAGAGCCACGGATCCTGCCAGTGGGTCTGGCGGCCGCCGGCCTCGTCCTTGTCGGTGAGCACGCTGTAATCCGGGTTCACGCCGCCGATCACGGTCGAGCGGGCGCGGGCGGAGGCCGCGTAGTCGGCCACGCCGAAGGACATGGCCTCGAGCCGCTTCGAGGACTGGGCGATCGCCTCGACATTGGCCATGCCGAGCGCTGTCTCGATCAGCACCTCGAAGCCGATCTTCTTCTCGCGCTTCTTGGCCTGTTCGATCTGGGTGACCAGCACGTCGATGGCGTAGACGTCGGCCGGCACGCCGACCTTGGGGATCAGGATCATGTCCAGCCGCGGACAGGCCTCGACGATGTCGACGACGTCCCGGTACATGTAGTGGGTGTCGAGACCGTTGATGCGGATCATCATGGTCTTGCTGCCCCAGTCGATCTCGTTGAGCGCCTGGATGATGTTGGTGCGGGCCTTCTCCTTGTCGTCGGGCGCGACCGCGTCCTCAAGGTCGAGGAAGATCACGTCCGCGGCGGACGAGGCCGACTTCTCCATGAAGGTCGGGTTCGAGCCGGGAACCGCGAGTTCCGAGCGGTGCAGGCGCGGGGTGGCCTGCTGGATCAGGGTGAAGCTCATCGGGGTCCTCCTTGGGGTCTTGCTTGGGTCTCGTCTGGGGTCTCGGCGTCAGGCGCGCAGCTAGGGCGCGGCACGCCTGCACTTCAACACGGGCGGCGGCGCCCCCTGAGACAGGGCCGCCCGATCGTTCGCATCAGCCCGTCGCGCCGAAGCCGACCGCGATGCAGTTGATCGACAGGAGCAGGGCGGATTTCACCGCCTCGCGCTGATCCTCGTCGGGCTCGCTGCGGAAGCGGCGCAGGAGCTCCACCTGCTCGCGGCTGACCTGGTTGATGGTCGGCAGGCGCTCGTTCAGGCGGTCGCGGAACAGGGGGAAGCGCTCGGCCACCTCGCGGTCGCCGCTGACGCGCAACGCCATCTCGCGGGTGAGCCGGTACTCCGCCTCGATCATCCCGAAGATGGTCTCGCGCGCGCCCTCGTCCGGGACGAGGCCCGCGTAGTCGCGGGCGATCTCGAGATCGACCATCAGGAGAGTCTTCTCGACCTCGTCGAGGATGAGCCGGAACAGGCGCGACTCCCGGAACATGCGCCGGAGCTGCGCCTCCCCCTGCGCGCCCCGCACGTCGATGAAGCTCTTCAGCCCCGAGCCGACGCCGTACCAGCCCGTGATGACGTGGCGGTTCTGCGCCCAGGCGAACACCCAGGGGATCGCCCGGAGATCCCCGAGCGAGCGGGCGCCGAAGCGCCGGGCCGGCCGCGAGCCGATGTTGAGGAGCGCGATCTCGTCCAGCGGGCTCGCGCAGCTGAAATAGGTGACGAGGTCGGGGTGCTGGATCAGGTTGACGTAGGCGGCGCGCGACGCGCCCGAGAAGGCCTCCAGCACGTCGTCGAACTCGGCCCGCGGCAGGGAAGCGGCCTCGCGCTCGGATTTCAGCGCGTGCTCGAAGACCGAGGAGGCGAGAAGCTCCATCTGGTAGGCGGCCGTGCCGCGGTTGGCGTACTTGAACGAGACCACCTCGCCCTGCTCGGTCGTGCGGAAGCGCCCGTTGATCGAGCCCGGCGGCTGCGCCGCGATGGCGCGCGCGGTCGGGGCGCCGCCGCGGCTCACCGAGCCGCCGCGGCCGTGGAAGAAGGCGATCGGCACGCCGAGATGCTTGCCGAGGACCGTGAGCTTCGACTGCGCCTTGTAGAGCTCCCAGTTCGAGGCGACGAAGCCGCCGTCCTTGTTCGAGTCCGAGTAGCCGATCATCACCTCCTGCACGCCGCCCTGCCAGCGGGTGGAACGGCGCACGACGGGAATCGAGAGCAACTCCTTCATGATGACGGGCGCGGCGCGCAGGTCGTCGATCGTCTCGAACAGCGGCACGATCGGCAGCGGGCAGATCTCGGTGCCCGCCGTGTCGAGGAAGATGCCGGCCTCCTTGGCCAGCAGATAGGCGCCGAGGATGTCGGGCACCGAGCGGGTCATCGACAGGATGAAGGCGCCGAAGGCCTCGCGGTCGAGCTGCTCGCGCATCTCGCCGACGAGCGCGAAGGTCTCGAGCGTCTCGCGCGCGTCGTCGGGCAAGTCGTCGAAGGAGCGGTCGGGGTTGCGGGGCTTGGCGAGCTCGGCGATGAGCCACGCCTTCCACTCGGGCGCCTCGACCTCCGGCGGGGTCTTGCCCTCGCCGTGCTGCTGGCGCCAGAGGGCCTGGAGCGCCAGCGTCGTGCGGGTGCTGTTCTCGCGCAGATCCAGCCGCACGGTGGAGAAGCGGAAGATCTCGACCATGCGCCGCACCGGCCGCACGAGGTCGATCGCCAGCGAGGCGCATCGCGAGTCGATCAACCCCTGCTCCAGGATCCGCAGGTCGTTGATGAGGCCGTCGGCGCTCGGATAATCCGGCCCCGTCGACTTCGCGCCCTCGTTGCGCGCGATCGTCGCCTCGATCTTGCGCAGGATGCAGGTCAGGAACTGCCGGAAGGCCTCGCCCGGATTGCGGCCGGCGATTGCCCGCGCGTCGCCGCTCTCGGCCAAGAGGTGCGCCAGTTCGCGGCGGAAGCTCTCGGGCACCGGCAGCGAGCGCTCGGTGAGCGAGAGCATGCGGCCGAGCCCGTTCACGCCGTCGCGATAGCGCCGCAGCGAGGCGAGCGCGTTGCGCTGGAGCGTCGTCCGGGTGACGCCGGCGGTGACGTAGGGGTTGCCGTCCCGGTCGCCGCCGATCCAGGAGCCGAACTGGAAGAAGGCCGGCACCTCGAACCGCTCGTCCGGGTAGTAGAGCGCGAGGCTCTCCTCCAGGGAATAGAGGACCTCGGGCAGCATCTCGAACAGGGTCTCGTCGAAGAAGTGCAGGCCCCAGGCGACCTCGCGCTCGACGGTCGGCTTCTCCAGATGCAGCTCGCCCGTCATCCAGACGAGCTCGATCTGGTCGCGCAGGTCGTTCATCAGGCCGTTGCGCTCGCGCTCGGTCCAGCGCGGCAATTCGAGCTCGCGCAGCAGCAGGTAGATGCGGCGGAACTTCTCCAGCACGGTGACGCGCTTGCCCTCGGTGGGGTGCGCCGTGATGGTCGGGCGGATGCGCAGGTCCTTGAGGAGGGCGTGGATCTCCCGGGGCCCGATGCCGCTCGCGGCGGCCTCCGCCAGGATCTTGCTGAAGCTGCTGCCGAGCGCCTCGCGGCCCTCGTTGCGCTCGATGTGCCGGCGCCGGCGCATGGCCGCGTTCTGCTCGGCGATCGAGAGCAGCTGGAACCAGATCCCCTGCACCTGGAGCGCGCGCGCGAGGAGCTCGGGCGAGAATTCCGAGATGTTGGCGTTGCCGTGCAGAACCGCCTCGAGCTCGGGCTCGTGGCGGCGCGCGACCTCGAGCAGCGCGTGGAACAGGATGTCGAGCGCCTCCTTCGAGGAGGTGCCGGTGATCACCGGGGGCGCGAAGATCGGGTCGACCGCGGCGCCCGGCGAGGCGTGCAGGGTATGGGTCATGGCTGTTCGTGCCTCCCGCGCGACGGACGCTCTCCTCCCCTTGCGGGGAGGGAATGAGCGCCTACGCCGCGCGCCTGCTCATCACCTGTGCGACGGTGGTGCCGAAGGAGCCCGGATCCGGCGCCACCGTCAGGCCGTAGGAGCGCATGATCTCGGCCTTCTCGGCGGCGCTGTCGCCGGTGGCCGAGATGATCGCGCCGGCATGGCCCATGCGGCGGCCCTTCGGGGCGGTGAGCCCCGCCACGAACCCGATCACGGGCTTCGACATGTTCTGCTTGATCCAGGCCGAGGCCTCGGCCTCCTGGGGGCCGCCGATCTCGCCGATCATCAGCACCGCGTGAGTGTCCGGATCCTGCTCGAACAGGGCGAGGTGGTCGAGGAAGGAGGAGCCGTTGATCGGGTCGCCGCCGATGCCGACCGAGGTCGAGACGCCGATGTTCTGGGCCATCATCTGCGAGGCGGCCTCGTAGCCGAGCGTGCCCGAGCGCGAGATGATGCCGACATTGCCCTGCAGGTAGATGTGGCCGGGCATGATGCCGAGCATCGACTTGCCGGGCGAGATGATGCCGGCGCAGTTCGGGCCGACCACCATCGAGCGGCGCTCGCGGGGATAGCGCATCAGGTAGCGCTTCACCCGCATCATGTCCTGGGCCGGGATGCCGTCGGTGATCGAGCAGATCAGCCGGATGCCGGCATCGGCCGCCTCCATGATGGCATCCGCCGCGAAGGGGGGCGCCACGAAGGTGATCGAGGTGGTGGCCCCGGTCTCGCGCACCGCGTCCTTGACGGTGTTGAAGACCGGCACGCCGACATGGGTCTTGCCGCCCTTGCCGGGGGTGACGCCGCCGACGACGTTCGAGCCGTAGGCGATCATCTCCTGGGCGTGGAAGGTGCCCTTGTCGCCCGTGATGCCCTGGACGAGGATCGGGGTCTTCTCGTCGATGAGAATGCTCATGATGGGATCTCCTCCGGTCCGGGCTCAGGCGGCCTTGGCGCCGTTGCAGGCCGTGACGGCCTTCCGGGCGGCGTCCGTCAGGGTGTCGGCTGTGATGAGGTCGAGCCCGCTCTCGGCCAGGATCTTCTGGCCGGCCTCGACATTGGTGCCGGCGAGCCGGACGACGAGCGGCACGTCGATCTTCACCTCGCGGGCGGCCTTCACGACGCCCTCGGCGATCCAGTCGCAGCGGTTGATGCCCGCGAAGATGTTGACGAGGATCGCCTTGACGTTGCGGTCGGAGAGCACCAGCCGGAACGCCGTGGCGACGCGCTCGGGCGAGGCGCCGCCACCGACGTCGAGGAAGTTCGCCGGCTCGCCGCCCGCGTGCTTGATCATGTCCATCGTCGCCATGGCGAGGCCCGCGCCGTTGACGATGCAGCCGATCTCGCCCTCGAGGCCAATGTAGTTGAGGTTGTGCTCGGCGGCCTGCGCCTCGCGCGGGTCGCTCTGCGAGGGATCGTGCATGTCCGCGATGTTGCGGCGGCGGAACATGGCGTTGTCGTCGAAGGACATCTTGGCGTCGAGCGCCAGGACGCGGTCGTCCCTGGTGACGACGAGCGGGTTGATCTCCAGCATGGTGCCGTCGCAGTCGCGGAACGCCCGGTAGGCGTTCATGATCGTCTTCACCGCGGCCGAGACCTGCTTGATGTTGAGGCCGAGCTGGAAGGCGATCTCGCGGGCCTGGAACTGCTGCAGGCCGACGGCCGGCTCCACGACCACCTGGATCAGGGCCTCGGGCTCCTTGGCTGCGATCTCCTCGATGTCCATGCCGCCGCGCTGGCTCGCGATGACGCGCACGCGCTCGGCCTTCCGGTCGAGCACGTAGCCGAGATAGAGCTCGCGCTCGAACGGGTCGGCGGTCTCGACGTAGACGCGCTGGACGGGCTTGCCCTCCGAGCCGGTCTGGATCGTCACGAGGCGCTTGCCGAGCAGTTCCTTGGCGGCATCGCGCACCTCGTTGTAGGTGCGGCAGAGCTTGATCCCGCCGGCCTTGCCGCGGGCGCCCGCGTGGATCTGCGCCTTCACGGCCCAGAACGAGCCGCCGAGCTCGGTCGCCGCGTAGACCGCCTGGTCCGGGCTGAAGGCCACGGCCCCTTTCGGCACGGCGACGCCGAAGCTCGCGAGCAGCTCTTTGGCTTGATACTCGTGAACGTCCATCTGAGACCTCCTTGTCGCGTTTCCTTGGAGGCGATCATCCCGTAAATTTCATTTCACGGGAAGCACTCCTGCATTTATATTTTTTTGCATCCTCTTTAAGTCTGCCTTGAAGGGCAGCCGGAATGCTTCTCGTCTTCAGTCCTCGGTTCTCCCCGATCGCTTCGGCCGGAGGCGAGAACGATGCGCCGGCTCAGTTCGACTGCGCTGAGCCGGCCCGTCGGGCCGGGATCCTCAGACCAGCTTGGCCTTGACCACCTCGTAGATGCGCTCGTTCAGCGCCCCGGCATCGCCGACGAGCCCTTCGAGCTCCTTCAGGCGCTCCTCCGCGAAGGCGCGGTCGTTCAGGCCCTTGGCGTTGACGTAGACGTTCAGCGCCGCGCTGCGCAGGCCCGCATAGGCCGAGAGAACGGCGACGCCCGCGTCCGAGATGACGTTGAGGTTGCCCTTCTCGGCCACGATCCCGGCAAGGTCGATCACCTCGCGGCAGACGCGGCAGCAGGCGAGCGGGACGTCGGTCGCCTCTTTCAGCGCCGCCTGGATCCTCTCGGCGCGCGCCGCCTTCTGCGCGTCGGTGTCCTTGGGCAGGCCGTAGGCGCCCATCACGGCGTCGAAGGCCGCGACGTCGTCGGCGATCATGCCGGTGAGCGTGGCGCGCAGGGCCTCGGACTTGGCCAGCACCTCCTTCAGGTCGGCCTCGACCTCGACGTACTTCTTCTTGCCGATGGTGAGGTTGCACACCATCGACACGAGGGCGGCGCCCATCGCGCCCGAGATCGCGGCGGCCCCGCCGCCGCCCGGAGTCGGGGCCGAGCTCGCCAGCCCGTCGAGGAATTTTTCGATCGTTTCGTTCTGGGCCATGGCGTCTCACCGGATTTGAAGTCATCGACGCGGGTCTGCCCTCCCCCTTGCAGGGAGGGGTCGGGGCGGGGCGGTGCAGGAGGCACCGCCGAGGTCCTTCCGGCGCCAACCCCGCCTCCCCCCGGATCGGTCCGGTCCCGGGCAAGCCCGAGACCGGTGGGGTGGAGAGGCTCGTGGCGCTGCGGCCCTCAGGCCATCTTCTTGGCCAGCGCGTAGATCGCCTCGGCGTCGAGCACCTGCTCGGTATTGTCGAAGAGCTGGCCGACGCAGGCGCGGTGGAGCTTGAGCTTGAGGCCGCCGATGCCGAGCGCGCCGAAGACGCGCTTGCCGTGGCGCTCCTTGCCCTTGTCCATCGCGTCGATGCCGCCGAAGCCGAGCGGCGGCTGGGCGTTGTAGTCGGCGAGGTACTCGATGCTCGCCTCGTCCCTCCAGGCCTCCTCGGGCAGGAGTTCGAGGCCGATGGCGCCGGCCGAGAACACGATGTTCTGGCCCTTCACGATCCTGGCGCGCGAGCCCGCATCCGGGGTCTCGGCGGCCGAGACGTTGACGCCGAAGCGCTTGTTGATGGCGTCCGCGGAGGCCTGGGCCTTGTCCAGCGAGCGGCCCGCGACGGTGACCTGCGCGCCCTCCTTGGCGAGCAGCGCGGCCGAGCGCATGCCGACCGGGCCGGTGCCGGCCAGGATCACGGCCTTCTTGCCTTCGAGCGACCCGGCCGCCTTGGCGACGAGGGCGACGCCCGCGGCGGCCGTGGTGTTCGAGCCGTTCGAGTCGAGCATGGTCGAGACCCGGAAGGGCCCGAAGAAGCGCTTCTTGACCGCCGCCAGCACCGCCTCGCCGGCCGCCATGTTGCCGCCGCCCACGAAGATCGCCGTCGACTTCTTCTCCGACCCGCCGCGGGTGTAGATCGTGCCGTCGACCAGCGCCCCGACATTCTCCGGCGTCACGCCGCCGTAGCCGGTGATGTGGTCGGCGCCGCCGTCGTAGCCCACCACCGTGTCGAACACGCTCGGCACCGCATCCGTGTCGAACAGGAAAAGCAGCTTCTTCATTGTTTGTCCCTTCGTCCGCGCGGCCTCGCGCGGTTCAGCGTTTCCAACTCGATCCCGAGGCCGACGGTCCGCCTCCCGCATCCTCGTCCCGGGGCCGCGGGGGCAGCCCGCAATTCGGACGCGCGAGAGGCGCAGGCCGGACCTCGACCCGCGGCGCCCCGGGATGGCGAGGCGGCGGGCCGTGGCGGCCCGGCCGCCGACGGCCGCCACGGCCCGCGTCAGCCCTCGACGACGTTCTGCGGCTTGCCCCCGACGAACGCCTCGATGTTGTCGACGAGCTGGTCGGCGAGGATCTGCATCGCCTGCTTGCTCGCCCAGGCCACGTGCGGGGTCACGATCAGGTTCGGCAGGTCGGCGTCGGCCAGGATGTTGCCGTTCTTCGGCGGCTCCTGCGCCACCACGTCGAAGCCCGCGCCGGCGATCGTGCCGCTCTTGAGGGCCTCCAGCAGCGCCTCCTCGTCCACGAGGCCGCCGCGGGCCGTGTTGATCAGGATGGCGCTGCGCTTCATCTTCGCGAGCTCGTCGCGCCCGATCATGTTCTTGGTGTCGGGGGTGAGCGGCACGTGCAGCGTGATGACGTCCGAATCCCTCAGGATCGTCTCGAAATCGACGAGGCCCTCCTGCGGGAAGACGTCGTAGGCGATCACCTTCATGCCGAGCGCCTCGGCCCGCTTGGCGATCGACTTGCCGAGCGCCCCGTAGCCGACGATGCCGAGCGTCGAGCCCGCGATGTCGTGGATCGGGTAGTCGAAGTAGCAGAACTGGGTCGACTTCGCCCAATCGCCCCGGCGCACCGAGTTGGCGTAGGGCACGATGGCGCGGCGCAGCGCGAACATCAGCCCGACCACGTGCTCCGGCACGGTGTTGAAGGCGTAGTTGCGGATGTTGACGACCGTGACACCCTGCTGCTTGGCCTGGGCCTTGTCGACGACGTCGGTGCCGGTCGCCGCCACCGCGATCAGCTTCAGCTTGGGCAGCTGCTTCAGCGTGTCGGCCCGCATCGGCACCTTGTTGATGATGGCGATCTCGGCATCCTTCAGGCGCTCGACGATCTCCTCGGGCGTCCAGGTCGACTCGTACTCCGTGTATGCGTGCGGGAAGTTGAATTCGCGCACCTTGGCATCGAGGGATTCGCGGTCGAGGAAGACGATGTTCTGCGTCATGGAGAACCCCTTTCAGAACCCGGTTTCCGGGCGGCCGGCGCTGGCGTCCGCGGGCCTTCATCGGTCCGTGTCTTAGAGCGGACGGGGCCGAGTCGGCCGGCCCCGTCCGGGTTATCCACTAGGCCTTCGAGAGGGGGTTCTCGCGCAGGTAGCTCGAGGCCGCGGCGACGCCCGAGCCCGGGGTCACCTTGATGCCGTTGTCGAGCATCGACATCTCGGCGCCGGCGATGGCGGCGAGCAGCGACAGCTCGTTCAGGTCGCCGACATGGCCGATGCGGAACACCTTGCCGGCCACTTCCGACAGGCCCGCGCCGAGCGCGAGGTTGTAGCGGACATAGGCGTGCTTGATGATCTTGGCGGCGTCGACGCCCTCCGGCACGACGATCGCCGTGACGGTGTCGGAGTTCCACTTGGGCTCCTTGGCGCAGGTCTTGAGGCCCCAGGCCGCGACGGCCTGGCGGGTCGCCTCGCCGAGCACCGCGTGCCGGTTGTAGACGTTCTCGAGGCCCTCCTCGAACAGGCAGGCCAGCGCCTCGCGCAGGCCGTAGAGGAGCGGCAGCGGCGGCGTGTAGGGGAAGTAGCCGGTCGGGTTCGCCTTCCGCTGGTCGGCGTAGTCGAAATAGACCTTGGCGAGGCGGTCGTTCTTGCCCGCCTGGCTCTCGGCGGCCTGCAGGCCCTTCGGGCTGATGCAGGCGACGCCGAGGCCGGCCGGCAGCATCAGGCCCTTCTGGGAGCCCGCGATCGCCGCGTCGACCTTCCACTCGTCGGCCTTGAAGGGCAGCGAGCCGATGGAGGACACACCGTCCACGAAGAGCAGCGCCGGGTGGCCGGCCGCGTCCATCGCCTTGCGGACGGCGCCGATGTCGCTCGTCACGCCCGTGGCGGTCTCGTTGTGGACCACCATGACGGCCTTGATCTCATGGTTCTTGTCGGCCCGCAGGGCCTCCTCGATCCGCTGCGGGTTCGCGCCCGTGCCCCAGGCCTCCTCCTGCACGATCACGTCGAGGCCGAGGCGCTGCGCCATGTCGATCCAGAGATGGCTGAACTGGCCGAAGCGCGAGGACAGCACCTTGTCGCCGCGGGCGAGCGTGTTGCAGAGCGCCGATTCCCAGATGCCGGTTCCGCTCGAGGGGAACAGGAAGATGGTGCCGTCCGTCGAGCCGAACACCTTCTTGGTGTCCTCGAACAGGGGCTTCGTCAGCGAGGGGAAGTCGATCGAGCGGTGATCCTCCGACTGGACCATCATGGCCCGCAGGACGCGGTCCGGGATGTTCGTCGGGCCCGGCACGAACAGATGGTTACGACCCGGCCGTCTCGTTGCCGCCATGTTGTTTCCTCCGATTTCCAAACTCGATGGCCGGACCGATGCCGGCGCCAGGATGAAGTCAGCGAGCCGCCGTCGCTCGTGGTTGCCGCGATCGTCGGGGGAGGGGTCCCCTCGACCGCTCGGGTGCGAAGGTGGTCACGGACGGGACGGTCCGTACTTCGCGGATCCCGCCGCCCGGAACAGGCCGGACCGGTTGCACCGGGCCGCGTTCCATTCCGTCGACGTCGTCCACCCCCGAGGTCAGATCATGGTGCCGTGCGGAGCGGCGGGGCGGCATGTGCCGCTCGCGGTCGCGGCATGGTTGCATGCCGGTCGCCTCCGAGTAGCCAGAGCCTCAATGCGTCGGTCGGCGCGCGCTTGCAAGCGCTCCGACGTATCATGGACACCTTCCTTCCTGTCGTCGGCGATCCCGTTGGCCGTTTCCGGCGCCAGGCTCGGCCCGGCGGTCTCCTTGGCCACAATTATGACTGCCTCGGCGAGGGAAGGAAAACTCAAAAAACTTGGCCGCTCGTCAAAAAAATTATCGTGCGATGCAACGTCCCGCTGCGCATCCGCTCAATCTCTTCGGCAGTGCAGCAAGGTTTCCCCGGCGGCGTCATCAAACTGATACCGGAATCCGGTTTGGCTCGGGGCCTCGAATCCGCCGGGAGACGCTCGTGGCCGAAGACACGGAGAAGGCGACCCGCGTCCGGACGCTCTTCCTGTCCGACATGCATCTGGGCACGAAGGGCTGCCAAGCCGGTCTGCTCTTGAATTTCCTCAAGGACTACGACGCGGACGAGATCTACCTCGTCGGCGACATCGTCGACGGCTGGCAGCTCCGCTCGGGCTGGTACTGGCCGCAGGCACACAACGACGTCGTCCAGAACCTGCTGCGCAAGGTCCGCAAGGGCTCGACGATCATCTACGTGCCGGGCAACCACGACGAGTTCCTGCGCGACTATATCGGCACGACCTTCGGGGGCGTCGAGATCGCCGAGAGCCGCATTCACGAGGCGGCGGACGGACGGCGCTACCTCGTGATCCACGGGGACCAGTTCGACATGGTGGTGCGCCACGCCAAGTGGCTCGCCTATCTGGGCGACGGCGCCTACACCTTCGCGCTCTTCGTGAACACGGGCCTCAACCGCGTGCGCCGCCGCCTCGGCCTCGCCTACTGGTCGCTCTCGGCCTGGGCCAAGCTGAAGGTGAAGAACGCCGTCAACTTCATCGGCAAGTTCGAGGAATTCCTGGCCGCCGAGGCGCGCCGCGTCGGCGCCGACGGCGTCATCTGCGGCCACATCCACCACGCGGCCAGCCGCGAGATCGATGGGCTGCGCTACCTCAACACGGGCGACTGGGTGGAATCCTGCACGGCGATCGTCGAGCATTACGACGGCACCATGGAGGTGCTGCACTACCCGAGCGTGCTGCGCGCCCGCGAGGCGGCGCTGGCGGCTGCCGTCCAGGCAGCCGAGCCGGAGCCGGCCGGACGCCGGGCCGTCGCATGATCCCGCCCGTCGGGCGCCCGCGCGTCCATCCCACCCGGACCCGCGCCTCGGGCCGTCCGGCCACGGCCGGCGGCCAGTCATGCGGGCGGCTCGTCCCATGAGGCTCCTCATCGCCACCGATGCCTGGGCTCCGCAGGTGAACGGCGTGGTGCGCTCGCTGGAGCACATGGCGGCGGCGGGGCGCGGCCTCGGCTTCGACCCCGTCTTCCTGACCCACCAGGATTTCCGCTCGGTACCCCTGCCGGGCTACCCGGAGATCCGGCTCTCGCTCGCGACGAAGCGCAGGATCGCGGACAGCTGGGGCCGCCTCGACCCGACCTACGTGCATATCGCCACCGAGGGGACGGTGGGCTACGCCACGCGCCGGTACTGCCTGTCGCGGGGGCGGCCCTTCACCACGAGCTACCACACCCGCTTCCCCGAATACCTCGCCGCCCGCGCCCCCGTGCCGGAATCCTGGAGCTACGCCTGGCTGCGCCGCTTCCACGGGGCGGCGAGCGGCACCATGGTGTCGACGCCCTCGCTGGAGCGCGATCTCGCCGGCCGCGGCTTCACCAACCTGATGCGCTGGACCCGCGGCGTCGACACCGAGCTGTTCCGGCCGCAAGCCTCGGACGCGCTCGACGGGCTGCCCCGGCCGATCTTCCTGTTCGTCGGGCGGCTCGCCGTGGAGAAGAACGTCGCGGCCTTCCTCGGCCTCGACCTGCCGGGCACCAAGGTGATCGTCGGCGACGGGCCGGACCGGGCCCGCCTGGAGGCACTGGCGCCGGCCGCGCGCTTCCTCGGCACGCAGACCGGGGCCGCCCTCGCCCGCCTCTACGCGGCGGCCGACGCCTTCGTGTTCCCGAGCCTCACCGACACGTTCGGCATCGTGCTGCTCGAGGCTCTGGCCTGCGGCCTGCCGGTGGCGGCCTTTCCGGTCACCGGGCCCCTCGACGTGATCGCGGGGACGGGGGCGGGCGTGCTCGATCCCGACCTGCGCGCGGCGGCGCTCGCGGCGCTCGGGATCCCCCGGGCGCGCTGCCGGGAGGAGGCGCTGCGCCACACCTGGGCCGAGAGCGCGCGCCAGTTCTACGCCAATATCGAGGCGGCCCACGCGCGCGGGCCGTCGCCGCGCCGCTGCGCCCGCGCGCGTGGGAGCGGCGCCGTCGAACTCGGCTGAGGAGGCGCGCGAGGGCACCCGTGACGCGGGCCGCGGAAGCTGCGAAGGGTGCGGCCCCGGTCCCGTATCCCGCCCCGATCTCCCATGCCCCCCTTCGACCCGGCACGCGCCGCGAGCTATCCCGCCGTGATCGGCTGCGACGAGGTCGGCCGCGGCGCCCTGTGCGGACCCGTGATGGTGGCCGCGGTGTGGTTCGACCCCGCCGCCCTGCCGGCCGACCTGCTGGCCCGCCTCGACGACAGCAAGCGCCTGGCGCGGCCCCTGCGCGAGGCGCTGGCGCCGCTGATCCGCGTCCATGCCCGCGTCGCCGTGGCGGCGGGTTCGCGCGCCCTCGTCGACCGGCTCAACGTGCGGGGCGCCACTCTCGACGCCATGCGGCGCGCCGTCCTGAAGCTCGGGCTCGACGCGCCGGTGCTGGTCGACGGGCGCGACCTCGTCCCGGGCCTGAGCCAGGCCTGCCGGGCCGTGGTCGGGGGCGACCGGGCCGTGCCGCAGATCGCCGCCGCCTCGATCGTCGCCAAGACGCTGCGCGACGACCTGATGCGGGCACTCGCCCGCCGCCACCCGGACTATGCCTGGGAGCGCAACGTCGGATACGGCACCGCCGCCCACCGCGCCGGCCTGACCCGGCGGGGCTTGAGCCCGCATCACCGCCGGACCTTCACGCGCGCCTTCGCGTGACCCGTTCAGAACAGGGCGAGCTGCGCCCCCGGCACCGCGAAGGCGCCGGCGTTCAGCGTCACGCGCTCGCGCGCGAAGCCGAGCCGCGCCTTGGCGAGGCGCATGCGCTGCACGATCAGCTCGGCGTAGGCGCCCTGCCCCACCATGCGGCGCCCGAAGGCCGCGTCGTAGGCGCGGCCGCCGCGGGCCTGGCGGACGAGCGCGAAGGCGTGCTCCCGGCGCCCCGGGTAATGCTCGGCGAACCAGTCCGAGACGAGCGCGTCGAGCTCGTGCGGCAGGCGCAGGAGCACGTGGTTCGCCTCCCCCGCCCCGCAGGCGCGGGCCTCCGCCAGGATCGCCTCGATCTCGTGGTCGTTCAGGGCGGGGATCACCGGCGCCACGATCACCATGACGGGGATGCCGGCGGCGCTGAGCGCCCGGATCGCCTCGAGGCGCTTGCGCGGGTGCGGCGCCCGCGGCTCCATCCGGCGGGCGAGGACGGGGTCGAGGGTGGTGACGGAGACCGCGACCTTGACGAGCCCGTCGGCCGCCATCGCGGCCAGGATGTCGAGGTCGCGCGTGACGAGGTTCGACTTCGTGACGATCCCGACCGGGTGGCGGAAGCGCGCCAGAACCTCGAGGAGACTCCGCGTCAGGCGGTGCTCGCGCTCGATCGGCTGGTAGGGGTCCGTGGCGGTGCCGAGCGCGATGGTGCGGGGCGCGTAGCCCGGGGCCGAGAGCTCGCGCGTGAGGAGACGCGCCGCGTCGGGCTTGGTGAAGAGCCGCGTCTCGAAATCGAGGCCGGGCGAGAGGCCGAGATAGGCGTGGTTCGGCCGGGCGAAGCAGTAGATGCAGCCGTGCTCGCAGCCGCGATAGGGGTTGATCAAGCGGTCGAACGGGATGTCGGGCGAGGTGTTGCGCGTGATGATGCGCCGCGCCCGCTCGGGCGTCACCGCGGTGCGCGCCGGAAGCGCCTCCGCCGCGCCCCAGCCGTCGTCGAAGGCCTCCCGCCGCGTCGCCTCGAAGCGCCCGTCGGGATTGGCCGTGGCGCCGCGCCCGCGCCGCGCCTGCGGGTCGGTCGTCGTCGTGGCAAGCCGGCGGGGCAGCGATTCGGGAAAGCCGGCGGCAACCGGTCTGGGCATGCCGAATCCCCCCTCCGAACGAGCCAACGAACACGCGGACCAGAACATATCAGGAACAGATCCCCTCGTCAGCGCCTCAATTTCAGGCACCGCACCGCTCGGCGGGGCGGCGCGGCGGCGGACAGGAGGAAGCGGCGCGACGGGCTGTCGCGAGCGCACGAAAATGGTCTATGGGCGCGCATGATCTCCGCTCTGACCTACGTGGCGCGACCGGCCGACCCGGATGCGATCGACCGCCTCGCCGACACCCTGAGTGCGCTCGTCACCGGCGTGGCGGCCGGGCTGGTCGGCGACGCGATCATCGTCGTCGTCGGCGCCAACGAGGCGGTCGAGACCGTGGCGGAGGCGACCGGCGCGACCCTCGTCCTGCGGCCGCGGGGCGGCAGCCCCTGGGTCGCCGGCGCCAGGGCCGCGCGGCGCGACTGGGTTCTGTGCCTCGAGGCCGGCGACGTGCCGGCCGAGGGCTGGATCCGCACCCTCGACCGGTTCGTGAACACGGCCCGGCCGGACGTCGCCCTGGCGCGCCTGCGCCGGCCCCACGCGGGCCTGCCCCACCGCATCGCCACGCGCGGAGAGAGCGTGATCGGCGTGCGCGCGGCCCGGGCCGGCGACCTCGTGCGGCGCGACCGGCTCGTCGCCGGCCCGACCTTCTCGCCGCGCCTGAAGCCCCGCCAGCTGATCGCCCGGCTGGAGCGCGCCTGAGCCGCGCGCCCGTGCGGGCTCGGCGGCTCACGCCTCGCGGCAGGCGGTCGTTCTCCGAAACGCCAGGGGTTTCCCATCCGCTCGCGGGGCGGCACGGGCCCGGTCCGACCGGCCGGGCCGGCGATCAGGCGCTCGAAGATGCGCCCCGGCGCAGGTGCTCGTCGAGGCGGGGCATGATCTCGACGAAGTTGCAGGGCCGGTGCCGGTAGTCGAGCTGCTGGGCGAGGATCCCGTCCCAGGCGTCCCGGCAGGCGCCGGGCGAGCCCGGCAGCACGAAGATGTAGGTGGCCCCGGCAACCCCGGCGGTGGCGCGCGACTGCAGCGTCGAGGTGCCGATCTTGTCGTAGGAGAGGCGGTGGAACACCGCCGAGAAGCCGTCCATGCGCTTCTCGAACAGGGGCTCCAGGGCCTCCGGCGTCACGTCGCGCCCGGTGAAGCCGGTGCCGCCCGTGGTGATCACGACGTCGATGCCCGGATCGCGCGTCCACGCCTCGACCTGGCCCCGGATGGAAGCGACCTCGTCCGGCACGATGGCGCGGGCGGCGAGGCGGTGTCCGGCTTCCGTGAGGCGCTGCGCGAGCGTGTCCCCCGAGCGGTCGTCCTCCGGCCGCCGCGTGTCCGAGACTGTCAGCACGGCGATCGAGAGCGGGATGAAGCTGCGGGCGGTGTCGGGGGCGGGCATGGGGTCCTCGGCGGGTCTCGGGCGGGAATCCGGCCCGCTCCGGGCCGGTCGCCCGCAACGGGAGACTGCCGCCCGAGATAATCGGGCGCGAGCCGGTGTCGAGACCTGAAGGGCTTCTTCACATCTCGCGTGCAGGATTCAGGCGACATCGCCCCCGATCTCGCCCCCCGGTCCCGCCCCAGCCTTGACGCGCCCGCCCGACGAGTTCCCGGAAGACGGCGCGCCGCCCGCCCGGCCCGTTCCGCCGCACGGCGTCGCGGACTGGCCGGGCCGGCGCGACGGGCCCGCCCGGCCCGAGGCGCTGCCGGATGGGCGCCCGTGGCCGCGGGTGCGGGTCTTGACCTTCGCGCGCGCGGACAATCCGGACCTGCCGGACACCATCGCGTCCGTGCTCGCGCAGGATTACGCGCCGGTCCGGCACGAGGTGGTGCCGGCCGCAGCGGCCGAGGCGGCCATCGGCGCCGCGCTGGCCGACCCCGCGACCGACCACGTCCTGTTCCTGCGTTCCGGCGACCTGCTGGCGCCGGGCGCGCTGACGGCGCTGTGCCTCGAAGCGGCGCTGACGGGTGCGGCGGCGGTGGCGGGCCTGCGCGTCCTGTTCGACCGGACCGTGGCCGGCCTCGACGTGCCCTCCCTTGCGGGCGAGGAGACCGGGGCCGGCATCCCCTTCACGGGCGGCGAGGTCCTGTTCGCGCGCCGCGCGCTCGCCGCTGCGGGTGCGGATCCGGCGCCCGCCGAATCCGCGAGCGCGGCGTGGCTGCGCCTTTCCCACGCCGGCGCTCCCCTGGCGCGGATCGGCCGGCCGGTTCTGCTCCAGCGCCGGCCGGAGGCGGACCTGCCGCGCGAGCCCGGCCTGTCCATCGTCTCGCTGACGGGCTCGGGATATCAGGGCGGCGCCGGCATCGCGCAGCGCCGGCTCGCCGAGGCGCTCGCCCTGGCCGGGCATCGGCTGACGCACCGCGCGCTCGCCGACGAGTCGCCGCCCGCTTCCGCCGAGTGGACCGACCGCTTTCCGCGGGCCGAGGCGGCGATCCTCGGCGGCGGCCACGACCTCGTCCTCGCGGGCAACCTGCACGGGGCGACCCGCAGCCTCGACGTCCTGGGGCGCCTCGCGGCCCGGCTGCCGGTCGCGGCGGTGCTGCACGATCTCTTCCCGCTGACCGGGCGCTGCGCCTACCCGAAGGACTGCACCCGCATCGCTGCCGGCTGCGACGCCGCCTGCCCGACGCCGGACCAGTACCCGGAGCTTCGCCGAGGCCGGATCGCGAGCGTGCACGCGGCCAAGCGCCGGATCCTCGACGCCCCGCGCGCGCCCCTCCTCCTCGCCAATTCCGCCTGGACCGCGGCGCGGGCGCGGGACTACGCGCCCCCCGGCGCCGGCATCGCCGAGATCACCCTGGCCTTCCCGACGGGGGTGTTCCGCCCCGCCGACCGCCGGTCGCTGCGTCGCGGCCTCGGGCTGCCCGAGGACGATTGCCTGATCGTCTTCTCGGCCGTGATCGTCGACGCGCCCGACAAGGGCTTCCCGGACCTCGTCGCGGCGCTGCACCGTGTCGCGCGGCCGGGCGTCGGCTTCGTGGCGATCGGCCGCCTCGACGACCCGGGCGCGCTCGGCCTGCCGAACCTGTTCGCGCCGGGCCCCGTCGCCGAGGAGGCGAGCCTCGCCGCCTGGTACGGCGCCTGCGATCTCCATGTCACGGCAAGCCGCGTCGAGACCCTGGGGCAGACCCCAGTCGAGGCGGGCCTATGCGGCACGCCGACCCTCGCCTACGCGGCGACGGGGCTGACCAGCGCGGTGATCGACGGCGTGAGCGGCCGCCTCGTGCCCCCGGAGCCGGGCGCGCTCGCCGAGGCGCTCGAAGGGCTCGTCGCCGACGCGGCCGAGCGAGAGCGGCTCGGCGCCTTCGCGCGCATCGCCCTGGAGGGCCGCTTCAGCCACGCCTCTGCGGCGATGCGGCTCGACGAGGTGCTGCGGGACGAGGGCCTGCTGCCCGCCTCCGGGGAACGCCTGCGCTTCCCGCCCGCGATGCTCGGCCGCTTCGCCTTCGCGGCCGAGCGGCATCCGGGCGCCGGCGCCACGGTGCCGGCGCCCTCGCACGCCCTCGTGCGCCGCCTGCGCCGCGCCAAGCAGGCGCTGTTCGGTCGATCCATGCCCTACTGGATCCGGCGCGCCCTCTCCGTCTCGGCCCGGTTGCGGCAGGGTATCCGGGCTCTTGGAATGGCCCGATGAGCCCGCGCCGCGTCACGATCGACCAGACCCATCTGCGCGGCCACGTCACGGGGATCGAGCGCGTCGCCCGGGATCTGTTCGCGCCGGAGCGGCTGAGCCCGCACCCGGTCCGCCTCGTGCGGAGCCCGAGCCTGGCCCGGATGATCCTCGCCCAGCAGGTCGGGCTGCCGCTGCGGGGCATGGCCGACCGCTCCGGCCTCTATCTCTTCCCGGGCTTTCCGCCCGGCCCCCTCTGCGCGCTCATCGGGACCCGCTGCATCCTCTACGTCCACGACACGTTCCTGATCACGCGCCCGCGCGACCTGAGCTGGAAGAGCCGCCTCTACATGGCGCCGAGCTTCCGGCTGGCGATGCGCTACGGCCGCCGCTTCCTCGTGAACTCCCACACCACCGGCGAGGCCCTGCGCGCCGTCTGCGCCCCGGACGCCCTCGTGGCGCTGCTCCGGCCGTCGGTCGCGGACGTATTCGGGCTGTCCGGCTCGGCCGGCCCCGCGCCTTACCGGGCGGGCGAGCCCCTGCGGCTCCTCGCCATCGGGACGATCGAACCGCGCAAGGACTACCCGGCGGCGCTCGCGCTCGCCGCCGCCCTCAACGCCGCGGGCGTGGCGGCCGAACTGCACATCGTCGGACGCGTCGGCTGGGGCCGGCACGCGTTCCTCGACGCCCCGCCGCCTTTCCTGACGCTCCACGGCTACGTGGACGATGCGGCCCTGCGCCGGCTGGCCGAGAGCTGCCACGCCCTCGTCTCGACCTCGAAGGCGGAGGGGCTCGGGCTGCCGCTCCTCGAGGTGCAGCACGGCGGCCTGCCGGTGATCGCGCCCGAGGGCGCCGTCTTCTCGGAAGTGCTCGGCGGCTCCGGTCTCTTCATCCGCCCCGAGGATCCGCAGGGCTCCGCCGCGCGGCTGATCGACTGGCTCGGGACCGGAACCCTCGACGCCGCGGCCCGGGCGGCCCGGAGAAACGTCGCGCGCTGGAACGCGCTCGCCGCCGGGGATGCGGAGCGTTTCCGGCACTTCCTCGCGGCCGGACCGAGCGCCTACGCGGCCGCAGGCACGGTCCCGCCGCCCTGAGCGCAGCTCGGAACCGCGGCGCATCGCGCGCAGCGAGCCGGACTATTCGCGCCCTGCGGTACAATATCACAAATAGCATTCATGAATATATTCCATCATAAATAGTATATCGTCGATCAAAAGCTCGTTTTTTCTCTGGAAACCAGCCGATATCGTCAGTCAATACGGAAGTCAGACGCCGGCTGACATGCTCAATCTGCCAGGCATAGCGGTTGCGACTGGTTGACGGACCGTCACCGCCCTGTCGAGGCCTGTGCCAATCCGGCACGGGCCGGTTTCAGGACGGTGGAGACGGGACCACGCCGCGGCCGGATCGTCCCGGCGTCGGACAGGTCGAGGGACAAGACAGATGTTCGACTTCGCGACGCCGATCCGCGGCGAGCCGGTTGAGGTGGTCCTGCCGCAGACGCGCGCGCGGCAGCCCGACCCGCGCACCATCCTGCGCCGCCTGTGGAGCGGCGGCAGCTTCATCCTTCTCGGCGGCCTGTTCATGCTGGCGGTGGCCGTGGCGGGGATGGGTCTGCTGACGCCGAGCTACACCTCCAACATCCAGATCCTGATCGATCCGTCCGATCTGCGCGTCGTGGAGAACGACGTCAACGCGCGCACGCCGCAGGCCGACAGCGGCGTCTCCATCGTCGAGAGCCAGGTGCGGGTGATCCAGGCCGACAACGTTCTGCGCCGGGTGGTTCGGAAGCTCGGGCTCGATCGGGACGACGAGTTCATGAAGCCCGATTCCGACAACTCCCTTGTCGTCGGGCTGAAGCGGGCGCTCGGCATGACGCCGCCGCCTGGGAGCCGCGACCCCGTCAACATCGCCCTCGACACCCTGCGCCTCAAGCTGAGCGTCCGGCGCGCCGAGCGCACCTTCGTGATCGATGTCGGCGTGCAGTCGCGCGATCCCGAGAAGGCGGCGCGCATCGCCAACGCCATCGGCGACGCCTACTTCGCCGAGGAGGCCGCGGCCCGCACGGAGGCGGCGCGGCGCGCCTCCGACGCGCTCACGGGCCGCCTGAACGCCCTCCGGCAGGGCGTCGAGGAGGCGGAGAGCCGGGTCGTCCAGTATCGGGAGGACAACCGCCTCGTCGCGGCGAGCGGTCGCCTCCTGACCGACCAGCAGCTCGGCGACCTGAACCAGCAGCTCGTCACCGCCTCGATCAAGACCGCCGAGGCGCGCTCGCGCCTCGACCAGGCCAAGAAGATGAAGGCCGGGGACGGCAGCACGGCGCTGCCCGAGATGCTGCAATCCCTCGAGATGCAGGCGCTGCGCCAGCAATACGCGACGCTCTCGCGCAACACCGCCGAGCTCGCGACCCGGCTCGGCGAGCGCCACCCGGCCATGGCCGAGCAATACGCCCAGCAGCGCGACCTCCAGCGTCTGATCCAGCGCGAGAAGGAGCGCATCATCGAGACCACGCAGAAGGATTTCGACCGGGCCGCGGCGAGCGAGGCCGCCATCCGCAAGAGCCTCGACCGGGCCAAGGCCGAGACCGCCGCGAGCGACCGCGCCAATGTGGGCCTGCGCGAGTTGGAGCGGGCGGTGGAATCCCGCCGCGGCGTCTACGAGGCCTTCCTGCGGCGCTCCCGCGAGGCGAGCGAGCAGGAGCGGCTGAACAGCACCAACGTGCGCGTCATCTCGCCGGCCACGCCCGCACGCCTGCGCACATGGCCCCCCTCGCCCAAGGTCGTGCTGCCCGTGGCCCTGGTCCTGGGGCTGGCGCTCGGCGCCGGCATCGCGCTCCTGCTCGGGGCCGACCGCGAACGCCGCCGCTCCGCCCGCACCCCGTTCGAGGGCACGCGCAGCTTCCGGGCCGCCGATGCGTGAGGCCGGCGGATCAGTCCCGGGGGAGCAGGCCGTGATGGCGCGCCGCGTCGGACATGGTGAGGACCGGCACGCCGTGATCGGCGAGCAGGGTCAGGGCCTCGTCGAGGATGCGGGGCGAGGCCCCGATCGGCGTCGGCTCGGCGGCGACGTCGTGGGTGTAGAGGATCAGCCATCCCCGCGCCTCCACGGTGCGGCGGACGAGGACGGCGAGGCGCTCCCGGTCGTACCCGGCGTCGAACAGGCCGACCGCCCCGAGGAGCGCCGGGTCGATCCGGCCGAGATTCGGGCTCTCGTAGATCGAGCGGCAGGTTGCGAAGCGGCCCGCGAGATAGCGCTTCTGCGAGAGCCCGAGATCGCCGAACGGATAGCAGAAATGCCGCGGATCCTGACCGCAGATCTCGATCAGGAGGTCGCGGCTGCGGTCGCACTCGCGGGCGAGTTCGGGCAGGCCCAGGGACTGCACGTTGACGTGGCGCGCGGTGTGGCACCCGATCTCGTGGCCGGCGCGCGCGACGGCACGGATCTCGGAGCGCCCGGCGACGCGCCAGTGCCGGTCCCGGCGCCCGCACCATTCCGCGGCGACGTAGAACGTGCCGGCCACGCCCCGCCGCTCGAGGAGCGGTGCGCCGACGGTCGCGGCCGAGTCCGGCACGTCGTCGAAGGTCAGGCTCGCCACCGCGCACGGCCCGGCCAGGGCCACGCGCCGCGCCGGCGCCCGGCGAGCCAGGAAGCGCCACAGCTTGCGGTCGAGCCCGTCCGACCAGCCCTGCTCCACGGCGGGCAGCGGCGCGCGGCTCAGCATCGCGGCGCCGATGGCCGCATGGCCGCTCGTCCCGCTTCGAGTCCCGTCCTCACCCTCGCGAGTCCCCCGGCATGAGCCTGAGCCTGTTCGGAATCGCCTTCACCACGGGCGACGCGGCCGAGGTTCTCGCCACGGCCGCGGCGCGTCCCGGCCCGAGGCCCCGCCTCGTCGTGACGGCGAACGTGGATCACATCGTGGCCCTGTCCGAGAACGCCGCCTTCCGGAAGGCCTATGCGGGGGCGGCCGCGCGGACGCTCGACGGCATGCCGCTCGTCTGGCTCGCCCGGCTGACCGGTCGCTACGGCGCGCAGCGCGTCACCGGGCACGACCTCCTGGCCTGCGCGCTCGCCGCATCCCGGGCGCCGGGAACGCGGGTGTTCCTCGTCTGCGCGAGCCTGCTCGTGGGCGAGCGGATGCGGACCCGCCTCGTCGGCGCCGGCCTCGCGCCCGGGGACGTCGCCATCGCGGTGCCGCCCTTCGGCTTCGAACGGGACGCGGCCTACGGGCACGCGCTCGCCGAGCGGGTGCGCCGCCACGGGACGACGCTGCTGGTGATGGGCGTCGGGGCGCCGAAATCCGAGATCTGGGTCGACCGGCAGGGCGAGGCTCTCGGCGCGCCCGTGGTTTTGGCGGTCGGCGAGGCGCTGAACGTGGCGGCCGGGCTCGCGCCGCGGGCGCCCCGGTTGATGCAGCACGCTGGCCTCGAATGGCTGTTCCGCTTCCTGCACGCGCCGCAGCGCCTGTTCCACCGCTACTTCGTCCGCTCCTGGCGCTTCGTCAGGATCATGGCGAACGAGCGCGACCATCCCGCCGGGTAGGCGGCGGCTGGCCTGCGCTCCGAACTGTCGATCCCGACTCATCGGCGAAGATGATCCGCGAGAAACCTTGCGGAAATCCTGCACGGCGCATCGTAGTCAGAATGTTGCGTGCGCAACATTACGCTCGCCGTCCAGTAACGCGCCTGCCGGCCGACGAATATCCGCGCGGGCACAGGCCCGGTCCGATCATTCGGGCGCGAACAGATGGGGGTGGCGCAGGCGCAGCGCGAAGGTGAGGAGCAGGGTCTTGACGTCGGTGAGCGCGCCGCGGTCGCTCATCTCGGCCAGCCGGTCGAGCGGCACCTCGTGGACCGTGATCGCCTCGTGCTCGTCCGCGAGGCCGCCGCCGGGGCCGGAATGGTCGGCCGCCGAGAAGGCCGCGAGGTACAGGTCCATCTGCTCGGTGGAGATGCCCGGCATGCTCCAGCCGCGCGCGACCGGCTCGAGGGCGGCGAGTTGCACGCCCGTCTCCTCGTAGACCTCGCGCCGGGCGCCGTCCTCGGGCTCGGCCTCGTCGAGGAGGCCGGCCGGCACCTCCAGGATCTCCTCCGTCCCGTCCGCGTAGAAGGGGGGTGCCCGGAACTGCGAGATCAGGACCGCGATCCGGCGCTCGGCGTCGTAGGGCAGCACCGCGACCGCCCGGCCATGGTCCTCGACCTCGCGCTTCAGGCGGGTGCCGTCCGGCATCGTCACCTCGGCGACGAGGAAGCGGCTCCAGCCGTCATGCACCGTGCGGGTGCCGCGGATGATGGGGGCCATGGCAAGTCTCCGCCGGAGGTCTCTGACGATTCCGCGCGGTCCGGGGACCGCCCTCTCGCGGCTCTAGCGGCGAGATGGCGCATGAATGAGGCGGCCCATCACTTTCGCGTCAGGGCGCCGCGCGCCGGATCCTGAAGCGGATCGCGTCCCCGTCCCGCTCCACCACCTCGACGCAGTCGCCCTCCTGCCGCACGAGGTTCGGGATGTCGATGGCCGACATCGGGTCGGTGCAGGTCACAACGAGGCCGGCGCCGGCGGGCAGCCCGCGCAGCGCCTTGCGGGTGCGCAGCACCGGAAGCGGGCATTTCAGGCCGCGCAGGTCGAGCTCGCCGATGTCGGAGGCCGCCGCACCCTCTCGCCCGTCGTCCTGGCCCACGCGAAAACCCCGCCGACGGCACGCGCCGTCGACGGGGTTCTAGCCGAAGGGGACGGCGCCTGTCAGGCGCCATCGCGTCTCGGGGCCGGGCCTCAGTAGCCCCAGCCGGAGGCGGGATAGCCGTAGCCGTAGCCGTAGGCCGGGTAGCTGTAGCCGTAGCCCACATTGCCGTAGCCGTAAGCCGGGTAGCCGTAGCCGCCCCCGTAATAGCCGTCGTAGTAGCCGTAGCGCGGGGCGGCGCTCGCCGCGATGGCGCCGCCGATCAGGCCGAGGGCGGCACCGGCCGCGAGCGCACCGCCGACATTGCGGCGATAGCCGTAGCCGCGATAGCCGTAGCCCCGATAGCCGCCGTAGCCGTAGCCGCCGCGCCAGCGGACCTGATCGACATTGGCTTTCGGGCCGCCGACCTGGGCGGAGTTCAGGGCCGGGAGCGGCGCGGCATCCGCGGCCGTGAAGGAACCGGCGGAGAGGCCGAGGGCCGTGGTGCCGGCCAACGCCAGGGAAAGGATGCGCGACATGCGTGCGATCTCCGTGATGGGTTTCGTGCCCTAGGAACGGCGCAGCCGTGTTTCCGTTCCGCGCGAGACGGACGCCGCTCCTCCGCCGGCGTGTGTTCACGCACTCGTGCGCGGTGCCGGCGCGGTCCGGAGCGGGATCGCGGCCGAGCCGCTCCCGCCGCCGAGCGGGGCGGCGGGCATCCAAGCGCCCGAGCGGAGACGCTCAGCAGCCGCAGCCGTAGCCCGAGTAGCCGTAGGAGGGGTAGCTGTAGGAGGGATAGGCGTAGCCGTAGCCCGCATTGCCGTAGCCGTAACCGTAAGCCGGGGCGGCGTAGCCGTAGCCCGCGCCGGAATAGCCGCCGTAATAGCCCGGCGCCGCCGCGGCCGCCGCGATGCCGCCGCCGATCAGGCCGAGGGCCGCGCCCGCCGCCACGCCGCCGGCGACGCCGCCCCAGCCCCGCCGGTAGCCGTAACCGCGATAGCCGTAGCCGCCGTAGCCGTAGCCGCCGCGCCAGCGGACCTGGTCGACATGGGCCTTCGGGCCGCCGATCTGGGCGGCGTTCAGGGCCGGGAGCGGCGCCACCCCGGCCGAGCCGAGGGAGGGGGCCGCGAGGCCGAGGCTGGCGAGGGCCGCGAAGGCGAGGCTCGTGACGCGCGACATCGATGGAAGCTCCTGCGAAACGCCCTGGGGTCCGGGGCGGCCGGTCGCCGGGCCGGCGTCCCGCGCCGTCCCGAATGCCCGCGAGGCTCGCAGGATTCGCCCGCTCCGTCGAAGGGTCAGAACACGCAGTCGCTGAAGGCCGGCTCGACGGAATGCCGCCAGGGCCCCTCGTAATCGGCGAGCCTGTCCTCGGCCCGGGAGCGGCCGGCCGCCACGATCGCCTCGAGCGGCTGCAGGTGGATCGTCTCGTCGCGCCCGCACGCGTCGCGGCGCGCGCGCGCCTGCAGGCCCGCCCGGGCGATGGAGAGCGCCTCGGCCGCCACCGCGCCGATGCTGCGGCCGGCGACGGGCGTCGCGAGCCCGAGCCGCGGCACGGTCGCCCGGACGGCCTCGCGCTCGGCCGCGCCCCAGCCCTTCGCGAGGTCGAGGGCCGCGTCGAGCGCGGTTCCGTCGTAGAGAAGCCCCGTCCAGAAGGCGGCCTGGGCCGCGATCATCGCGGGGTCGCCGACATCGGAGCCCCGCATCTCGAGGAAGCGCTTGAGCCGCACCTCCGGGAAGGCGGTCGAGACATGGTTCGCCCAGTCCGAGACCGTGGCGAACTCGCCCGGGAGCGCGGGCAGCCGGCCCGCCATCAGGTCGCGGAAGGACGCGCCCGAGACGTCGTGATAGGTGTCGCCGCGCTTGACGAAGTACATCGGCATGTCGAGCAGCCAGTCGACATAGGCCTCGTAGCCGAAGCCCGGCTCGAAGGCCCGCGGCAGCATGCCGGTGCGGTCGGCATCGGTGTCGCGCCAGATCTCCGAGCGGCGGGACAGGAACCCGTTCGGCCGCCCGTCCGTGAAGGGCGAGTTGGCGAAGAGCGCGGTGGCGACGGGCTGCAGGGCGAGCGAGGCGCGCATCTTGCGCGCCATGTCGGCCTCCGAGCAGAAGTCGACATTCACCTGCACGGTGGCGGTGCGCAGCATCATGTCGAGGCCGAGCGTTCCGACCTTCGGCATGTAGCCCGCCATGATGCGGTAGCGGCTCTTCGGCATGACGGGGGTCTCCTCCCGCGTCCATTTCGGGCTCATGCCGAGGTCCAGGAAGCCGATGCCGAGCGGGTCGGCGGCGCGGGCGGTGGCGGCCAGGTGCTCGCTCAGCTCGCGCACCGTGGCGTGCACGTCGGGCAGCGGCGCGCCCGACAATTCGAACTGTCCGCCGGGCTCGATCGAGATGGCGCCGCCCTCCCGGCCCGCCAGCCCGATGATGTTGCCGGAATCGACGATCGGCTCCCAGCCCGTCTCGCGGGCGAGCCCTTCGAGCAGCGCCCGGATGCCGCGCTCGCCCGCGTAGGGTACGGGCTCGCGGGTCTCGCGGTAGAACGGGATCTTCTCGTGCTCGGTGCCGATCGCGAAGCTGTCGCGCGGCTTCTCGCCCGCGGCGAACCACGCGATCAACTCGGCGCGCGTGGTCAGCGGGGTCGTGTCGGACGTATCGCGCGCCATGCGCTGCCTCGTCTGCGAAGGTCGTTTGCGGAAGCCGAGGCGGCGACCACCTTGGTACGGGTGAGCCCCTTCGAGCGGGATGTCGTGCTCTTAATCCAGCCTGCAAGGCCGGACAACGCGCTGCGGGCGGGCCCGGCTTGCGCGTCACTGAACTGTGCGCGTCTCACCGGTTCCGGCGCCGCTTCGATGTGCGCGGGCGCACGCGGCCTCAGCGGGCATCCCCCAGCACGGCCTGGACGAGGGCCAGCGCCGCGACCGCCGCCGTGTCGGCCCGCAGGATGCGGGGGCCGAGGGAGAGCGCCACGGTGTTCGGGCGCTCGGCGAGCATGGCCCGCTCCTCGGGCGCGAATCCGCCCTCGGGCCCGACCAGAACGGCGAGCGGCGGCGGCGCCCCCGGATCGGCCGCGCCGCGGAGCGCCGCGACCGGATCGCTGACCGGCGCGTCCTCGTCGCAGAAGACGAGGAGGCGCCTCGGTTCGAGCTCCGCCAGGGCGGCCGGCAGGCGGACCGGCTGCAGCAGGTCGGGGATCGCCAGGATGCCGCATTGCTCGGCGGCCTCGACGGCATTGGCGCGCAGCCGCTCGAGATTGATGCGCTCCCCTTGCGTGTAGCGGGTGATGACGGGCCGGATCGAGCCGGCCCCCATCTCGACGGCCTTCTGGGCGAGATAGTCGAGCCGCGCGCTCTTCAGGGGGGCGAACAGGTAATGAAGGTCGGCGCGCCCGCCCTGCGGCCGGGTGCGCTCGGCCACGACGAGGTCGGCGCTCTTGCGCCCCGTCGGGTCGAGACGGGCGCGCCACTCGCCGTCGCGGCCGTTGAAGAGCAGGACCGGGTCCTCGGGCTTCCGCCGCAGCACGTTGAGCAGATAGTTCGCCTGCGCCCGGTCGAGGGGGAGGCGGGTGCCGGCGGCGAGCGCGTCCTCCACGAAGAGGCGTGGCGCGGTGAAGTCGTAGGCGGCCATCCGGCCCTCGTCGCGTGGGCGGCGGGGCCTGTCAACGCGGGCATCGCGGCGGGCGTCGCGCGGGCGCGGACGCGATCGTTGCAAAAACGTTACGGCGGATTCTTTTCTGAACTTTGCCCACGCCGGACCCCGGCCTCCGGTTTGCGGCTCGAATGACGCCACATTCCTATGCAGAACCGGGCACCAGCATCACGGGATCGGCGCCCCGCGGCACCGGCCGGCACCCGCGCCCTGCGGACGAGCGGATCCGGACCCAGCGCCAGGCGAGAGAGGAAACGAGGCAATGCTCACCAAATCCATCGCGACGGTGATGGCCGGCGCGCTCGCGGGCGCCCTCCTGTTCGGCGCCTCGGCCCTCGCCCAGTCGGCGGAGTGCGGCGAGATCCAGAAGACCCTCCAGGCCCGCAAGGACCTCGTGGCCAAGGCCAACTCGGCCTCGACCACCAAGAAGAAGATGACCCCGCAGGAGGCCTGCGCCCTGTTCGGCAAGCTCCAGAGCAACGGCGCCGACGGCCTGAAATGGATCGCTGCCAACAAGGAATGGTGCTCGATCCCCGATTCCTTCGCGGAAGGGTTCAAGGCCGACCACACGCGGGTGATTGGCATCCGCACGAAGGTCTGCGCGGTCGCCGCCCAGGCAACGAAGATGGAGGCCCAGGCCCGTGCCCAGGCCCAGAACGGCGGCGGCGGCGGTCTCCTCGGCGGCCCCGGCCTGCAGGGATCCTTCAAGGTGCCGCAGGGCGCGCTGTAAGCGCACGGGCTTGCCGGCCCCCTCGGGCCGATCGCTCCGCGATCGCGGATGTACGGTTCCCGGCGGCGCCCCGGCACGTCGTGATCGCGCGCGGGACATCTCTGCCGTTCGGCGGAGGGGTCGCGTCGCGGACGGGGGACGGTCGTGGCGGATCGGATGCGGCGCACGCCTGACGACGATGCGAGATTGCCCGAACCTGCCATGAGCGCGAAGCGTCCGCCGCAGAACCCGACATCCCGGTCCGGCGCATGAGCGGGGGCAACGGGGAGCAGGGCCGCGTCGCCGATGCGGTGGCGGGGCATTGGGTCGACCGGCTGGCGCCGCGCCGGCTCCGTCCCTACCTGCGGCTCGCCCGCATCGACCGGCCGATCGGCTGGTGGCTCCTGCTCCTGCCCTGCTGGTGGTCGGCCGCGCTCGCGGCGATCCGGGCTGGGGCGCCCTACCCGAACCCCTGGCACCTCGCGCTGTTCCTGGTCGGCGCGGTCGCCATGCGGGGGGCCGGCTCGACCTACAACGACATCGCCGACCGCGACCTCGACGCGCAGGTGGAGCGCACCCGCTCGCGCCCCCTCCCCTCGGGGCAGGTGAGCCCGAGGGCCGCCGCCGCCTTCCTGGTCGTCCAGGCCCTCATCGGCCTCGCGGTGCTCCTGCAGTTCAACGGCACCGCGATCCTCGTCGGCATGGCCTCGCTCCTTCCGGTGGCGATCTACCCGTTCATGAAGCGGGTGATGCCGCTGCCGCAGGCCGTGCTCGGCCTCGCCTTCGCGTGGGGCGCGCTGATGGGGTGGGCCGGCGCGTTCGGCCGGCTCGATCCGCCGGCCCTGCTGCTCTACGCGGGCGCCATCGCCTGGGTCGTCGGCTACGACACGATCTACGCGGTGCAGGACATCGAGGACGACGAGATCGCGGGGATCCGCTCCTCGGCGCGGCTGTTCGGGAGCCGCCTGCGCCTCGCGGTGGCGGTGTGCTACGGGCTCGCCGTGCTGTTCGTGGCCCTGGCGGCGCGGGGCGCGGGCGCCGGGCTCGTCGGTGCGCTCGGCGTCGGGCTGTTCGCCGCCCATCTCGGGCGCCAGGTCCTGCGGCTGCGCGAGCGAGACGGGCGGGGCGCCCTCGCGCTGTTCCGCTCGAACCGGGATGCCGGCCTGATCCTGTTCCTGGCGCTAGCCGCCGACGCGGTCCGGCAAGGGTGGACCGGCTGAGGCGCCTCAGGAGCGGGCGATGATCTCCTTCTCGCCCCGGTGGATCTGCGGCCGCACCGGCAGGCGGCCGGTCTTGCGGCGCACGAGGAAGCGCGGGCGGCGGTCTCCCAGCAGGCCGTGGCGGCGGCGGGTGCGCGTGGTGCCGAGCGCGACCCGGCCGAGCTGCCGGGAGACGAGGCTCAGCACGCCGTCCTCGCGCACGATCATGCGGGGCAGGCCGGTCCGGGCGGCGAGGTCGCGCCAGACCGCCACCACGTCCTCCTCGGCGAAGGGGCCGAGGCGGGAGAGCGCCTCCCCGTCGGCATCGACGAGGATGAGGGCGAAGCGATCCTCGCCGCAGGATTCGGCGGCCTCGTTGGCGAAGGCCAGCGCGATGCCGGCGGCCTTGGCCGCGTAGCCCTGCGGCCCGATCACGGGCAGCGGCGAGGCGACGGGCGTGAAGCCCTGCGCCAGGATGTCGGCGGGAACATGCGCGTTCATGGTCTGATAAGTGTTCATCTGCCCGACGCCCTGTTGCAAGTGGCGACCGCTGTCCGGCCTGCCGTTATGCCAAGCAAAATCGCGTCTAACCCCCTCCATCCACCTTAAGAGCGAGCGTTAAGCGAACGTGGATGGCGGGTTTGTCGGCGGAATGCTCAACGCTTCCTTGCCGGGATTGCGACAACACGGCCGTATGCAACTCTGCGGCCTCGTCCTTGTGACGAATCGGGGCGCGGCCTAAGCTCAACCGGTGCATCGGGTCCGCGTCGCCGCCGCGATCGGGCGTCCCGCAACGAATCGCCCCAAGCCCGCTTGTACCCTGGACCGCCGCGGGCGGTCCCAAGACCCACGAAGACCGGAGCCCCATGTCCGACCGGAGCCCCATGTCCGACACGATGTCCCCCGAGGCCGCGCAGGCGCTCCTGCCTGCCCTTCGCGAGACCATCCGCGAGGCGGCCTCGCTCGCCCTGCCGTATTTCCGGACGGGTGCGCAGACGCGGGCGCGGATCTGGTCGAAATCCGGGGGGTCGCCGGTGACGGAGGCCGACGTCGCGGTCGACGCCTTCCTGAAGGTGCGGCTGAGCGAGATCGTGCCGGAGGCCGCGTGGCTGTCGGAGGAGACCCGGGACGACCCGGTCCGGCTCGGCCACGACCTCGTCTGGATCGTCGACCCGATCGACGGCACCCGCGCCTTCCTGTCGGGGCATCCGGACTGGTCGATCGCGGTGGCGCTGCTGTCGGCCGGGGAACCGCTGGTCGGCTTCGTGCACGCGCCCGCGGGGGAACATTTCTACGAGGCGGTCTCCGGCGGCGGCGCCACCCGCAACGGCCAGCCGATCGCGGCCTCCGCCCGCGCCGGCCTTGCGGAAGCGCGGGTGACGGGGCCGAAGCCGATGATCGACCGGCTGACGCGCGGGCTCGCCCGGGAGGGGGTCGATCCCGCCTTCGTGCGGGTCGACCGGGTGCCGTCGCTGGCCCTGCGCGTGGCGCGCGTCGCCGAGGGCTCGATCGATGTCGGCCTCGTCTCGACGGATGCGCGGGACTGGGACCTGGCGGCCGCCGACCTCATCCTGCGGGAAGCGGGGGGCATGGTCTGCGGCCTCGACGGCCGGCCGACGGTCTACAACCGTCCCGAGCCGATCCACGGAGAGCTGGTGGCGGTGCCCGCACGCCTGCGCGACGCGGTGGTCGCGGCGATGGCGTGAGGCCCGGTCGAGCCTCCCGACCGGTCGCCCCGGGCCGCGGGTGCGGGGCCCGGGATCGTGAGGTGCCGACGCCGAGGCGTCAGGCGCGTCCTGCTTCCCGCAGGTCGACGGCGCCGGGCTTGATCCCGAGGCGGTCGGCGAGGTGCCAGCGCAGCTCGCGCGGGGAGTGGTAATTGTAGGACAGGTCGATGAGGTGGCTCAGGTCGACGGTCGGCTTGCCTCGCGTCGCGGCCTGGTTCAGGCGGTCCACCTTGAAGGTCGCCGCGTCGGTGACGGGCGAGCGGGCGCCGCGGCGCCGGGTGTACTCGAACAACATGTCTTTTCTTCTTGTCTTTCTCTCGCACAGGATACCCGCCCGGAGGCGAAGTCCTGCTTCGTTTCTGGTTCTTGGTCTGGCGTTTTCCCGCCGGCGCGGCGTCCCCGAGGGGAGCGGCGTCGGAAGGCGGGGCCGTGCGCGACGGCCGGTCGGGCGGACGCCAGCCCGATCGGGCTGGCGCCGCGGGCATCAGGCCGCCTGAAGGTTGCCGGCCGCGTCCTTGCCGCTGCGCTTGTCGGTCAGGATCTCGTAGGAGATCTTCTGGCCCTCGACGAGGTTGCGCATCCCAGCGCGCTCGACAGCGGAGATGTGAACGAACACATCCTTGCCGCCGTCATCCGGCTGGATGAAGCCGTAACCCTTGGTCTCGTTGAACCACTTAACAGTGCCGGTATTCACGAATAGAACCTCGTATCGTCCATTGGCCAATAGCTCTCGTCTGCTCGACGCGAGCATCATGACCTCTTCCGTAATGCGACGGATCGGCGGGGCGTGAGACGCAGGACCATTGAGCGTCCGTCTCAACCAACGTGGCCCCCCGAAGCCCTATTTAGGCACTTCATGCGGCCGCAACAAGGCGTGGGGCCCAATCTCTTGGCCGGTCGCTCGGCCGGATCGCTCGGCCGGATCCCTCGGCGGCCCTCCCGGCCAAGCCCTGGGCCCGGCGCCGCTCCGACGGCTGGCGCGTCCTGCACCGCGCCCCGCACGATGTGGGGCCGCATGTGGGAACGCGAGGGCCCGCCCTGTGATTTTCCCCGCCTACGGTCCATATACAAGTTCGGTTCCGGGCAGTTAGGCGATCCATGGCGGGTATTTCGGTTTCCCTCGAAGGCGCGAACATCCAGCTCTCGTTCCAGAAGGACGATCAGGCGACCGCCGTCGTGATGGACGCCCGCGCCGCCCGCGCCCTGGTGCGCGCCGTGGGCCAGCTCCTCACCGCCATCGACGATCCGGACGAGGCGGACATGCCGGAGGATCTCGGCGAGGAGGACATCGCGATGCTCGACGTGACCTCCTCGGCGATCGAGGTCGGCACCGACGAGCAGGGACAGGCGGTGGTCGCCCTGCAAGCCGGCGCCCTGCCGCCCTTCCAGCTTCGCCTGACGGACGAGGAGGCCCGCCACGTCGCGACGAGCCTCTCCGAGATCCTCAACGCCCCGCGCGACGTGCGGACCTCGCACGGAGGCCACTGAGCCCGGGGCCGCTGGGCTTGGCCCGGGGCCGCCAGGCTTGGGAGCGATCGACGCCGGCGCCTACATCCGGACGCCGGGATCGGTCGGGTTGCCGGGCAGGTAGTCCGGCTCGGAGCCCGGGCCGCCGGGGTCGTCGATGCCGGGATCGTTGACCGGGTAGGGCGTGCGCGGTCCGGTCGGGCCGATATCCGGCTGCTCGTCGGGTTGGGGCGGAGCGGGCAGGTCGCCCGGGATGCCGCCGCCGGGCGTGGGTTCGGGAGTCGGAAGGCCGGGATTGGCCATGCGAAGCCTCCTTCGGATTGTGGGGGTATGCAGGACAAACGACCCGTACCTTGGGCGGTTCCGTGCGGCATCGGGCTGCCGGAACCGCGACGCCGCCGTGCGGTTGCGCCTCCAGATCCACGCCAACGGAGGTAGTGCCATGGCCGACATCACGCGGGCCAAGATCCTGATTCTCGCGACCGACGGCTTCGAGGAGGCCGAGCTGACCGTGCCCCGGGCCAAGCTCAGCGAGGCCGGCGCGACCGTGCACGTCGCGGCCCCGCAATCGCGCCAGACCAGGGAGACGATCCGCGGCTGGGACAAGACCGACTGGGGCAAGAGCGTGCCGGTCGACAAGGACCTGGAGAGCGTCAGCACCGGCGATTACGACGCTCTCGTGCTGCCGGGCGGCCAGATCAACCCGGACAAGCTGCGGCTGGAGCCGAAGGCCCTCGAGGTGATCCGAAGCTTCCTGACCTCCGGCAAGGTCGTGGCCGCGATCTGCCACGCGCCCTGGCTCCTCGTCGAGGTCGGCGCCGCCAAGGACCGCGATATGACCTCCTACGCCTCGATCCGGACCGACGTGACCAACGCGGGCGGGCGCTGGCGCGACGAGGCGGTGGTGACCGATGACGGCATCATCACGAGCCGCAATCCCGGCGACCTCGACGCCTTCTCGGCCAAGATCATCGAGGAGGTCCAGGAAGGCCGCCACCAGCCGCGCCGCCTCGCCGCCTGATCCAGCCGCCGGTTGATGCCTTCGCTTCGGCGTTGCCGGTGCCGCACTCGCCGACACCGAAGGGATCGAGCGGTCGTGGGGTCCGATGCGGCGGGCCCGTGCGGCGACTGGGCGACGCCGACATCCGTCGCCCCGAAGCGGTCAGGCGGATCTGATGGCCGCGGGCCGCCTCAGCGCTTGGCGGCCGCCTTCTGCGGACGCGGCTTCTCGGCCGTCGTGCTGGCGATCAGGGCCGAGAGGTGGTCCTGGTCGAGGCCGCGGGCCGGCGTCTCCGCCCGGGTCGCCTCGGCCGGGCGCTCGAACCGGCGCGGCTCGATCGAGCCCGTCGTGACGGGGTCCGTCAGCGCCGCGATGGCCGGCGCCGCGGGGCTCGGCTCGCGCTGGACACGCATCGCCCAGTGAGCCGCAGTGGAGAGAGCAGCGATCGCCAGGATCGCCTTGATGCCGCCGGTGAGGAGGCGCCGCATGGTGGTCAAACCCGAGAGAACGCGAGGGCACGCGACCGGTATCCCGGTCTTCCCCGATCTTCACGCAGGATCGTGAACGAAGTCGCCGCGGCGGGGCGGCCCCGCAGTCCCGGAATGAGGCAGCGCCGGGAAGGAGGTGGGCCATGCGCCAAGATCCGCGGTTCCTGTTCCCCGCGCTCCCGACACGCCTGCAGCTACTCGGCCCACTGAGCCTCACAGGAAAGGTGCAGAGAACTGGTCCGCACCGTCCCGTCACTGCCGGCCCCGCTGCCACGCAGGCCCGAGAGGGCTCGCGAAACCATCGGGCGCATCGGCAGCCGGGGAGTGCCGATGTAGAGGGCGGGGCGCGTGCCGGCAACCGACCCAGGGCGATTCAGCGTGGCTGTGGCGGCCGGCCGGCGCCGGAAACGCCTCACTGAAGGAAACCCCTCCCCGAAGACGAGAGCCCGGCGCGGGCGGCCGCGCCGGGCTCTCGAAGGTGTTCGGGGCCGAACCCCGGTCGGGACGGCCTACCGCAGCGAGCCGCAGAAGCGCTGGATGCGGTGGCAGGCCTCTTCCAGCGTCTGGTTCGAGGTGGCGTAGGAGATGCGCAGGTTGGGGCCGAGGCCGAAGGCCGAGCCGTGGACGGCGGCGACGCCCTCCGCCTGCAGCAGCTCCGTGACGAAATCCTCGTCCGTCTCGATGGTCTTGCCCGACGGCGCCTTGCGCCCGATCGTCTCGGCGCAGGACGGATAGACGTAGAACGCCCCCTCCGGCACCGGGCATTGCAGGCCCTTGGTCTGGTTCAGCATCGAGACCACGAGGTCGCGCCGCTCCTGGAAGGCCGCCTTGAAGCGCGCCAGGTGCTCCTGCGTCCCGTCGAGGGCCGCCACCGCCGCCCACTGGGAGATCGACGAGGCGCCCGAGGTCTGCTGGCCCTGCACGAAGTCCATGGCCTTGATCAGGTGCTCGGGGCCGGCCGCGTAGCCGATGCGCCAGCCCGTCATCGCGTAGGCCTTCGAGACGCCGTTCATGGTGAGCGTGCGCTCGTAGAGGCCGGGCTCGACCTGGGCCGGGGTGACGAACTCGAAATCACCGTAGGTCAGGTGCTCGTACATGTCGTCGGTGAGCACCCAGACATGCGGATGGCGCATCAGCACGTCGGTGATCTTCCGCATCTCGTCCCGCGTATAGGCGGCGCCCGACGGGTTCGAGGGCGAGTTGAGGATGATCCACTTGGTCTTCGGCGTGATGACCCGCTCGAGCTCCTCGGGTTGGAGCTTGAAGTCGTGCGCCATGTCGGTGTCGGCGAAGACCGGGGTCGCGCCGCACAGGATCACCATCTCGGGGTAGGAGACCCAGTAGGGGCGCGGGATCACGACCTCGTCGCCGGGGTTCAGGGTGGCGAGCAGCGCGTTGTAGATGACGTGCTTGCCGCCGGTGCCGACGATGGTCTGCGAGACCTTGTAGTCGAGCCCGTTCTCGCGCTTCAACTTCTTGACGATGGCCTCGCGCAGCGGGTTGATGCCGGAGACGGGCGGGTACTTGGTCTCGCCGCGCCGGATCGCCTCGATCGCCGCCTCCTTGATGTGATCGGGCGTGTCGAAGTCGGGCTCGCCGACCGACAGGCTGATCACGTCCATACCCTGCGCTTTCAGCTCGCGCGCCTTCTGCGTCATCGCGATGGTCGCGGACGGCTTCACGCGGGAGAGGGCGTCGGCCAGAAAGCCCATGGGGTCGTACTCCGATCGATGTCAGGTGGTGTGCCGTGTTCCAGGCGGCGCGGACCGTAGTCGCGGCGCTCAAGCCGGGCAAGGTGCGGCGCGCGGCGAATCCGCGCTTTGTCATGCGTGGCGGTTCGGGGTCGGGTCCGCCCCCCGCACCGGGCGCAAGCTGCGCGGGGGGCATGCCGGCGCCGCGGGGCCGGCGCCTCGCCCCGGCGCGGGGGCCTCCCCATCTCACGGGGATGCTGCCCCTCTCCGTCCTCGACCTCTCCTTCGTGAATGCCGGCGCGGCGCCCGCGCAGGCGCTGCAGGATTCGCTCGCCCTCGCGCGCCATGTCGACGGTCTCGGCTACACGCGCTACTGGCTCGCCGAGCACCACGCGCTCCCCTCCGTGGCGAGCCCCGCGCCCGAGATCATGATCGGCCAGATCGCGGCCGCGACGCGCCGTCTCCGGGTGGGCTCGGGCGGCATCATGCTGCCGAACCACGCGCCCCTGATGGTGGCCGAGCGCTTCAAGATGCTCGAGGCGCTCTTCCCCGGCCGGATCGACCTCGGCCTCGGCCGGGCGCCGGGCACCGACGGGATCACAGCCCAGGCCCTGCGCCGGCGGGAGGCCCCGCGCGGCGGCGACGACTTTCTCGAGCGGTTGCAGGAGCTGATGCTGTGGGAGACCGGCGGCTTCCCGGAGGGCCACCCGTTCGCCAGCGTCGCGGTGATGCCCGCGGGCGCGCCGCTGCCGCCGATCTTCCTGCTCGGCTCGTCCGATTACAGCGCGCATCTCTCCGCGCAGATCGGCACCGGCTTCGCCTTCGCGCAGCATTTCGCGGCCTTCGACGCGGCCGACGCCATGCTGGCCTACCGCCGCCTGTTCCGGCCCTCGCGCTGGCGGGAGCGCCCGCACGCGATCCTGGCGGTGGCGGCGATCTGCGCGCCGACCGACGCCGAGGCGGAGCGGCTGGCGCTCAGTTCGCAGCTCGCGACGCTCCGGCGGGAACGGGGCGAGTACGTGCCGCTGCCGAGCCTCGCGGAAGCCGAGGCCTATCCCTACTCGGAGGCCGAGCGCGCCCGCATCGCGCGCGGGCGCGCCCGGCTCCATATCGGCTCGCCGGAGACCCTGGCAGCCGCCCTCGCGGGTCTCGCCGAGGCGACGCTGGCCGACGAGATCATGGTCTTCTCGGCGATCCACGATCAGGAGGCGCGGCGCCGATCCTACGCCCTGATCGCGCAGGGCTGCGGCCTCGCGGCTTCCCGTGCGCAAGATGACGGCTCGGACGGATTCGGCGGCGCGTAAGCCCCCCTTCGATCCGGATCCGCACAGGTTAATGCGGCGAGCGGGATCAGCGCGTTAGGTGGCCCTACGCCGTCAACGGGAGCAGCCATGCCTCGCTATTTCATCGACGCATCCATGGGCGCCCGGCACCATCGCGATGACGAGGGGGTGATCGTTCTGGACGACCTGAGTGCGCACGAGTTCGCCGTCGCCACCCTGCACGACCTCGCCCGCATCGCGACCGCGGAGGGGCGCGAGGAGCCGCTGAGCGCTGTGGTGCGCACGGAAACCGACGAGCGGCTCTGCACGGTCTCGATGATCATGACCACGCAATGGTGCCGCAAGATCGGGCTCGTGGAGGACCGGGTGCCGGACGAGGTCTCGTAGGTCCCGCAGGGCTCGCGCTCAGGGGGCGGGGAACCAGCGCTGGACCGCCTCGGCCGTGCCGGTCGGCCGCGTGTTGAAGCAGAGCCTCGCCCGCGGCGCGTGGGCGTGCACGATGTTGACGAGCTTCTCGAACAGCGGCGTGTTCTCGGGAACAAGGCGCACGCCCGCGCCGATCATGACGCAATCGAACGGCGTCCCCGCCAGGCGATCCCGCACGACGGCCTCCGCGGTCTCGCCGAAATCGACGAGGCAGATCGCGGCCTCGTAGCCGAGCGCCTCGAGACGGGCCTGGTCGGCCCGCAACCCGGTCCGGACCTTGTCGGCGCTCATGCCCGGGAAGGCCGCGTAGGCCGGCGAGGCGAAGTCGATCAGGTCCGGATCGAGGCCGATCATCACCACGCTGGTCCGGGCCATGGCAGCCTCCCTATGGCAGCCTCGCTGCGGCCGAACCGGGGGCCGCGCGGCGCGAGCATAGCCCCCGCGGTCGGAGACGGCCACGGGCCCCCTCCCCTTGCGGGGGGCGCGTCGCGCCGCTCAGCCGCCGAACAGGCGGCGCAGGGCGGCCAGGAGGCCGCCGCGCTCGCGGCCCGCCTCGGGCGCGGGCGAGGCCACGGCCTCCGCAGCGGCCGGGCGCGGCGCCTGGACGAGGCCGAGCGCCGCCGTGTCGGTGGTCTCGCGGTCGATCAGGATGAGGCCGCCGGTGTCGCGGTTGCGCGCGTAGGCGTCGAACGCCACCGCGCGGTCGAGGCTGAGCGTCACGTCGCCGATGTCGTTGGCCGCGAGGCGCTCGGCCGGTCCGGCCTGGCCGGTCTCCGGGTCGATGCGGGTGCGGATCGCCGCCACGGTGGCGTTCACCGTCACGGTGCCGATCTTGGCGAGCAGGGCGGCGCCGGGCCGCAGCTCGGCCTCGGCCGCCCAGAACAGGCGGACGTCGAGCGTGTCGGCGACCTGCATCGGCGCCTCGGCGGCCGCGATCACGGCGCCGCGCGAGGCATCGATCTCGTCGGCGAGGACCAGCGTCACCGACCGGCCCTCCACGGCCTCGGCGAGGTCGCCGTCGGCCGTGTGGATGCGGGCGATACGGGAGCTGCGGCCGGAGGGCGCGACGGTGACGGCATCGCCCGGACGGACCCGGCCGCTGGCGATCAGCCCCGAGAAGCCGCGGAATTCCGAGTTCGGCCGGTTGACCCACTGCACCGCCATGCGGAAGGGGGCCGCCTGCGCCTCCTCGTGCACCGGCACTTCCTCGAGATACTGGAGCAGCGGACTGCCCGTGTACCAAGCTGCGGCCGTGCCCGGCAGAACGACGTTGTCGCCGTTCTTGGCCGAGAGCGGGATCGCCCGCACCTCCGCGAAGCCGAAGGATGCCGTGAAGGCGTTGAAGCCGGCGAGGATCGCCTCGAACCTGTCCTGCGACCAGCCGACGAGGTCCATCTTGTTCACGGCGAGCACGGCCCGCCGGATGCCGAGCATCGAGACGAGGAGGGCGTGGCGGCGCGTCTGCCGGGTCAGGCCCTGGCGGGCATCGACCAGGATCACGGCGACGTCCGCCGTCGAGGCGCCGGTCGCCATGTTGCGGGTGTACTGCTCGTGGCCGGGCGTGTCGGCGACGATGAAGGAGCGCCGGTCGGTGGAGAAGAACCGGTAGGCGACGTCGATCGTGATGCCCTGCTCGCGCTCGGCCTGGAGGCCGTCGACGAGGAGCGCGAGGTCGACCTCGGCCCCTTGCGTGCCGTGCTTGCGCGAATCCCGCTGCAAGGCCGTGATCTGGTCGTCGAAGATCTGCTTGGTGTCGTGCAGCAGGCGCCCGATCAGGGTCGACTTGCCGTCGTCCACGGAGCCGCAGGCGATGAAGCGCAGGACTTCCTTGCGCTGGTGCGCGGCCAGGAAGGCGTCGTAGCCGAATGCCTCGGGTGACTGATGGATCGTCATCAGAAGTAGCCCTCCTGCTTCTTGCGCTCCATGGCGCCGGCGCCGTCCTTGTCGATCACCCGGCCCTGGCGCTCGGAGGTGCGGGCGGCGAGCGTCTCGCCGATGATCTCGGGCAGCGTCTCGGCGCGGCTCTCGACGGCGCCGGTGAGCGGGTAGTCGCCGAGCGTCCGGAACCGCACGGAGATGTCCTGCGGCGCCTCGCCGGGCGCGAGCGGCAGGCGCTCGTCGTCCACCATGATGAGCTGCCCCTCGCGCTCGACGACCGGGCGCTCCTTGGCGAAGTAGAGCGGCACGATCGGGATCCGCTCCTGCTCGATGTAGAGCCAGATATCGAGCTCGGTCCAATTGGAGAGCGGGAAGACGCGAAGCGATTCGCCGCGCTTCTTCTTCATGTTGTAGAGGTGCCAGGGCTCGGCGCGCTGGCGCTTCGGGTCCCAGCGATGCTGGGCCGTGCGGAGCGACACGATGCGTTCCTTGGCGCGGGACGCCTCCTCGTCGCGCCGCGCGCCACCGAAGGCCGCGTCGAACTTGTGCGTGTCGAGCGCCTGGCGCAGGGCCTGCGTCTTCATCACGTCGGTGTGGACTTCCGAGCCGTGGCTGATCGGGCCGATGCCCCTGGCCAGGCCGTCCTGGTTCGTGTGCACGATCAGCTCGGCGCCGATCTCGGCCGCGCGCCGGTCCCGGAAGGCGATCATCTCGCGGAACTTCCAGGTCGTGTCGATGTGCATGAGCGGGAACGGCAGGCGCCCCGGCGCGAAGGCCTTCAGGGCGAGGTGCAGCAGGACGGAGGAATCCTTGCCGATCGAGTAGAGCATCACGGGGTTCTCGGTCTCGGCGACCGTCTCCCGCAGGATATGGATGCTCTCCGCCTCGAGGCGCTGCAGGTGGGTCAGGCGATCGAGGCCGATCCGGGCGGCCGTGGTCGCGGGGGCAGCGCTCATCGGGCCATCTCCGGTGTCTTGAGGTTCGTGGTCTCGCGTTGCGCGGTCTCGAAGGCGGCCGCCTCCCGGCCGGGCTGCACGCGCGCCTCGGGGGCGTGCACGTGCAGGCCGCACTCCTTCTTGGATTCCTGCTCCCACCACCAGCGGCCGGCGCGCTCGGGCTCGCCGACGCGCACGGCGCGGGTGCAGGGCGCGCAGCCGATCGACGGGAAGCCGCGATCGTGCAGCACGTTGTAGGGGATGAAGTTCTCGCGCACGAAGGCGTCGACGTCGGCCCGCGTCCAGTCGGCGAGCGGGTTCACCTTGATGAGGCCGCGCGCCTCGTCGGCCTCGGCGAGCGGCGTCTCGGCGCGGTTCGCGGATTGCCCGGCGCGCAGGCCCGTGAACCAGACGGCCGCGCCCTTCAGCGCCCGTCCCAGCGGCTCGACCTTGCGGAAGCCGCAGCAGGCCTGGCGCGCGGCCACGGAATGGCGGAAGCCGTTGATGCCCTCCTCGCGCACGAAGCGCTCCTCGG
The DNA here is from genome assembly GCF_037106235.1 of Methylobacterium nigriterrae. NCBI lineage: Bacteria > Pseudomonadati > Pseudomonadota > Alphaproteobacteria > Hyphomicrobiales > Methylobacteriaceae > Methylobacterium > Methylobacterium nigriterrae. The sequence continues at coordinate 142,365 of NZ_JBAWTG010000002.1, forward strand.
CCTCACGCTCGGGCGCGTAGGCTCGGATGCGGATGCCGTAGGCGGATTCGGTCTCGGCCCAGACGTCGTAGGTCTCGGGAAACAGGCGGCCGGTATCGAGGGTGACGATCTCGGCGCGCGACTTCCCCATGGCGAGCGCGTGCGTCAGCGCCTGGTCCTCGATCCCGAGGCTCGTGGTGAAGACGAGGCGGCCGGGGATCCGCTCCTCGACGAGGGCGATGCGCTGCCGAAGGGTCAGCCCCGCCATCGCCGCGGCGAGGGCCTCCGCAGCCCGTGCGAGTTCGAGGGTCATGGTCGGTTGATGGATACCTGCTTGTCCGAACCCTGAAATGTTCGCTATAACGAACGGTGTCAAGGCGGATACGGCCCGGCTCGGGCATTCCGGCAATGCAAAATCGTGTGGGCGGGCAACTCGCCGGCTCCCCGGACGGTTGCGGCCGGAAGAAAGATCCTTCTCATGCGGCCGCGGGGCGGTGCGCGGCCGCACGCCGCCCCCGAACGAACGAGGTTCAGCTTGGATTCGATCGACCTGAAGATCCTCGCGCTCCTGCAGAACGACGCGACGCTCTCCATCGCCGCCATCGGCGAGAAGGTGGGCCTGTCGCAGACGCCGTGCTGGAAGCGCATCCAGCGCCTCGAGGCGGACGGCGTGATCGATCGGCGCGTGGCCGTGCTCGACCCGGTCAAGCTCGGCCTCGGCCTGACCGTGTTCGTCTCGATCGAGACCGCGGACCACTCGCGTGAGTGGCTGGAGCGCTTCGCCGCGACGGTCGCGGCGATGCCGGAAGTGCTCGAATTCTACCGGATGGCGGGCGATGTCGACTACATGCTGCGCGTCGTCGTGGCCGACATGCAGGCCTACGACGCCTTCTACAAGCGCCTCATCGCGACGCTGCCGCTGAAGAACGTCACCTCGCGCTTCGCCATGGAGAAGGTGAAATCCACCACGGCGCTGCCGCTCCCGGCCCCGCCCCGCAACACCCGCCACGCCCCGGCACTCGCCCTGGTCGGAGAATAGTTTTCTCTTTCGCACTGCAACAGCAGGTAGCTCCTTCTCTCTCGGCGCCGTTCTGTAAAACGGACATTCCCCGTTGACAGACGGCCCGCGCAATACGACATGGTCCCTTGATGTCACGACAAGCACTCCTCCCCCGAACCGCCCCCTTCGGCGACACCGAGCGGGCCAATCTCGACGCCGTCCTCGGCGCCGCGACGCCGATCCAGCGCGCCTGGCTGGCGGGCTTCCTGGCGGGGCTCGACGCGGCCGCGGGCCAGCCGGCCGCCGTGCCGGCGGCGCCCCCGAAGGCCGCCGAGCCGCTGACGGTCATCTACGCAAGCGAGTCGGGCAATTCCGAGAAGCTCGCGGGCGACGTCGCCAAGCTCGCGCGCAAGAGCGGCTTCAAGCCGAAGGTGATCGACTTCGCCGACCTCGACGTCGCGAGCCTCGCCAAGGAGAAGCGGATCGTCGCCATCGCGGCGACCTGGGGCGAGGGCGAGCCCCCGGCCCGCGCGGTCCGTGCCTACGGCGAGCTGATGGGCGGGAGCGCGCCGCGCCTCGACGGCGTCGAGTTCGGCGTGCTGGCGCTCGGGGACACGAGCTACGCCGAGTTCTGCGCCATCGGCAAGGCGCTCGATGAGCGGCTCGAGGCGCTGGGCGCCAGGCGCGTGCATGAGCGGGCCGACCTCGACCTCGATTTCGAGGCGCCGGCCGCCGAGTGGATCAAGGGCGCGCTGAAGGCGCTCAGCCCCCCGCCCGCGGCCGCCGACAACGTCGTGGCTGTCGACTTCGCCCGGGGCGCTGCCGCCGACGAGGATGCGGAGCCGAGCCGCGAGCCGGTTCTGGTCGAGGTCGTCGACCACGTGAACCTCAATTCCTCGCGCTCCGACAAGGAGACGATCCACCTCGCCCTCGCCTTCGAGGAGGGTGCGCCGGCCTACGAGCCGGGCGATTCGCTGGAGATCTATCCCGAGAACGACCCGGTTCTCGTCGAGGAGATCCTCAAGGCCACGGGCCTCACCGGCGACGAGGCCCTGCGCCGGGCCCTCCTCTCCGAGCGCGACATCACCACGCTCTCGGCCACCACGGTCGAGCGTTTCGCGAAGGCGACCGGCCAGGCGGAGGCGACGCGCCTGATCGAGAGCGGCGAGGTCCGCGCCTGGATCGAGGGGCGCCACCTCATCGACCTGATCGAGACCTACCCGGCCGCTCTCTCGGCAGAGCACCTCAACACCATCACCCGGCCGCTGCCGCCGCGCGCCTACTCCATCGCCTCCTCGCGCAAGGAGGTCGGCGACGAGGTGCATCTGGCGATCGCGGCCGTGCGCTACGAGAGCCAGGGCCGGGCGCGCTCCGGCGTCGCCTCCGTGCACGTCGCCGACCGCATCCGGAACGGCGCCAAGCTGCGGGTGAAGCTGAAGCCGAACCGACACTTCCGCCTTCCCGCCGATCCGGCCGCCGACATCGTCATGGTCGGCCCCGGCACCGGCGTGGCGCCGTTCCGCGCCTTCGTGCAGGAGCGCCGCGCCCTCGAGGCCGAGGGCCGCAAGGTCGGCCGCTCGTGGCTGTTCTTCGGCGACCGGCACTTCACCCACGACTTCCTGTACCAGCTCGAATGGCAGGAGGCCCTGGAGGACCGCTCGCTCACGCAGATCGACGTCGCCTTCTCCCGCGACCAGCCCGAGAAGATCTACGTCCAGGACCGCCTGCTCGAGCGCCGCAGGGAGCTCGTGGACTGGCTCGATGGGGGCGCCTACCTCTATGTCTGCGGCGACGCCAAGAACATGGCCAAGGACGTGCGGGCGGCGGTGGTCAGGGCCTACGCCGACGTGAAGGGCCTCTCCGAGGCCGACGCGGAGGCCGCCGTCGCGGCGCTGGAGCGGAGCCACCGCTACCAGCAGGACGTTTACTGAGACGACCGATCCTCCCCTTCAGCGGGGAGGGACCGTACTTAATCATCGTTGCGGAACAGGATGGGGCGCGGGTCCCCTCTCCCGTGCGGGAGAGGGACAGGGTGAGGGATCCAGGTCTTTCCGGTGAGGTCGCACCCCTCGCCCCAACCCTCTCCCGCACGGGAGAGGGGGCCTCTCGCGGATCCGTTTCGAGCCCTGAGCCGTCGCTCCTCTCTCCTGCTCCGCTCGGCACCCTCCCCCGTAGACGGGGAGGGAGACGCGTTCAGACACCGGATTCATCCCATGGACGACCACAGCCCCCGCGACGACGCCGACACCGACTCCCCGGCCGAGCGCACCTACGAGACACCGCCCGAGGGCCGCCCGATCACCGAGGCGGAGGCCGCGCGGGCCGAGAAGCTCTCGGCCAACGAGCACATCAAGATCGCGAGCGGCTACCTGCGCGGCACGCTGGCCGAGGGGCTCCTGAAGAACGCCACCGGCGCCATCTCGGAGGATGACGGGCAGCTCGTGAAGTTCCACGGGATGTATCTGCAGGACGACCGCGACCTTCGCCCCGAGCGCACCAAGAAGAAGCTCGACAAGGCCTACAGCTTCATGATCCGCCTGCGCATCGCGGGCGGCGTCGTGACGCCGAAGCAGTGGCTGATCCTCGACAACATCGCCACCACCTACGCGAACGGGACGCTCCGCGCGACGACGCGCCAGACCTTCCAGTACCACGGCGTCATCAAGTCGAACCTGAGGCGCACGATGGCGGCGATCGACTCGGCGCTCCTCGACACGATCGCGGCCTGCGGCGACGTCAACCGCAACGTGATGGCGGCGACGAACCCGGCCCAGGCCGGCGCCCACAAGGCGGCCTACGACCTCGCCAAGGAGATCTCCGACACGCTGCTGCCGAAGACCGGCGCCTGGCGCGAGATCTGGCTCGACGGCGAGCGGGTGGTCGGCGGCGAGGAGGCGGCCGAGATCGAGCCGATCTACGGCAAGACCTACCTGCCCCGGAAGTTCAAGACCGTGATCGCGGTGCCGCCCTCGAACGAGGTCGACATCTTCGCCCACGACCTCGGCTTCATCGCGATCCTCGACAAGAAGGGCAGGCTGACGGGCTGGAACGTCACGGTCGGCGGCGGCATGGGCATGACCCACGGCGAGACCGACACCTTCCCGCGCACCGCCGACGTGATGCTGTTCTGCGCTCCCGGCGACGCCTTGAAGGTGGCCGAGGCCGTGATGACGGTCCAGCGCGACTGGGGCAACCGCAAGAGCCGCAAGAACGCGCGCCTCAAGTACACGATCGAGCGCTACGGTCTGAAGGCTTTCCGGGCCGAGGTCGAGGCGCGCGTCGGCAAGCCGCTCGCCGACCCGAAGCCGTTCCAGTTCACGTCGAACGGCGACCGCTACGGCTGGGTCGAGGGTGAGGACGGGCGCCACCACCTGACGCTCTACGTCCCCTCGGGCCGCATCAAGGACGTCGAGGGCGGTCCGCGCTTCCTGTCGGGCCTGCGCCGCATCGCCGAGGTGCATGCGGGCGACTTCCGGCTCACCGGCAACCAGAACGTCATCATCGCGAACGTGCCGGCCGACAGGCGGCCCGAGATCGAGGCGCTCGTCGGCGAGTACGGCCTGACCGAGGGCGCGGGCGCGCTCCGGCGCAACTCCATGGCCTGCGTGGCGCTGCCGACCTGCGGCCTCGCGCTCGCGGAGAGCGAGCGCTACCTGCCGGACCTCCTCACCGAGCTCGAGGACAGCCTCGCCCGCCACGGCCTCGCGGAGGACGAGATCACCATCCGGATGACGGGCTGCCCGAACGGCTGCGCGCGGCCCTTCATCGCCGAGATCGGCCTCGTCGGCCGCGGCCCCGAGCGCTACCACCTCTATCTCGGCGCCGCCTTCGACGGCTCGCGCCTCGGCAAGCTCTATGCCGAGGACGTCACGGCCGGCGAGATCAAGTTGGTGCTCGATCCGCTGTTTGCCGCCTATGCCGGGGGCAGGACCGAGGGCGAGCGCTTCGGTGACTTCCTGATCCGGGCGGGCTACGTGGCCCGCACGATCAACGGCCCGGACTTCCACGACCGGACCGGCGCCCTGAAGAGCGCGGCCTGAACCCGGGCCCTCATGTCCTTGCGGGAGGGCCGGGCCGCGCGCGATCCTGCCCCCGCAAGTCCCGCCTTGCAGCGAAATCTGTCCTTCGCGCAATCGAGCCGCGTCCGTTCCCGCACCGCCGGGCTCAAGCTCGGCCGCTCGGCGCGGAAAAGCTTGAGGCGGCGTGAACCGTTGCTTGGGACGGCCGTTGTAAGCTCAGGTTCAGCGGGAGGCGGACAATGGCCAAGCACGAGATCCTCGGCTACTTCGAGCATCGCCGCGACGGCGCCTGGGTCTGCGTGAAGCCGTTCACGCTCACCACCAAGAACGCCAGCATCGACATCCGCCAGGGCATGCGCTTCGATTACGGCAAGCGCGTCGGCGGCGTCGACCTCGCGGAATACCTGGAGCAGCTCGGCTCGCAGTTCGGCTCGTAGCCGCTCACGCGCTCACAGGCGGTAGGCGGTGCGGCAGGCGCCCCAGTGGCGGCCCTGCACGCGGATCGGCGCGTCCACCTCACGCACCATCACGATCTGCCCGCCGACCTCGCGGCGGTAGACCTGCACGGTGGCGGGCCGGGTCGATCGCGCCGCCGTGATGCCGGTGCGGTCGTCGAAGATGCGCAGGTTCCGGCAATTGGCGTTGTTCCAGACCGGATCGTCGGGGCGCTGCTTCTGCGAGACGCGCCGGTTGTGCACCGGCAGGAAGCCGTTCCGGTCCGTCACGATGCAGAACAACATCTCGTTGTCGCGCACGAGTTCCGGCTCGAGGATGTCCGGCAGCAGCCGCTCGAGGGGCTCGACCGCCTGCGTGCGGTATTGCTGCGGGTTCGTGCCCGGGATCGGCCGGTAATCCGTGTCGAACAGGCTCGCGGCCGAGAGTCGCCCGGCGGCGAGTTCCGCCTCCATCAGGTCGCCGATGCGCCGGGCGAGGCCCTGGGCCCTCGTCACGAGCGGCGCGTAGGCCGCCTGGATCTCGGCGATCTTGCCCTGCAGGCGCGCCAGCGCGTCGGCCTCGAGCGCGCCGAAGGCGCAGTGCAGGCCCATCGGGCTCACCGCCACGATCGCGGCGGGCACCCGGCCGATCGCATCGATGTCGAGGCTCAAGGTCCGGCCGGCCGCGAGCGCCGCGCCCTCGGGGATCGAGAGCAGCACGCCGCCCTCGCTGATGTCCATGGTGCGGCTGCGGCGGCCGTCGCCGAGATCGACCGCGAGCTCGACGGGATAGCGGTCGAAGCGGCGGCGGTCGCCGATCTCGCTCTGGCGGATCACCGCGACGAAGCGGCGCCCGAGGCCGGCCGCCTGCTCGGCCGCGTGGCCGGCGGCCGATTCCATCGCCTTGGCCTGCCCGTCGAGGGCGACCGTCGCCGTGCTGGCGCTGCCGGCTTCCGCGTTCAACGCGGCGCCGAGATCGGCCGCGCGCGCGGCGTCCGAGACGACGCCCGCCACGATGCCGGCCTGCTCGTCGGCGATGCCCTGCACGGTGCCGAAGGCCGGGCGGACCGCCTCGATCGCGCTCGCCACCGATTCGATCGCCATGCCGGACGCGACCGCGCCCTCGCGCAGCCGGGTGATGCGGGTGCGCACCTCGTCGGCCGCCCGCGCGGTCTCGACCGAGAGCGCCTTGACCTCGCTGGCCACCACCGCGAAGCCGCGGCCCGCCTCGCCGGCGCGCGCCGCCTCGATGGTGGCGTTGAGCGCGAGCAGATTCGTCTGGCGCGCGACCGCCGAGATCGTGTCGACGATGCCGGCGATCTCGTTGCCGGCCTGGGCGAGCGCGGCCACGAGCGTGCGGGCCTCGGCGCCGCACAGGCCCGCATGGTCGAGATGGCCGCCGGCCTCGCTCATCGCGCCCCCGATCCGGGCCGAGGTGGCCGAGAGGAGCCCGGTGCGCTCGGCCAGGCCCAGGCTCGCCCCGGCTGCCGCCTCGGCGGCGGCGGCGAGCGCGTCCATCCGGGCCCGGATGCCGGCAAGGCCCGCCTGCATCCGCACCACCTCGCCGCTCGCGTCCGCGATCGAGGCGCCGACGCCGCCGATGGCGGCGAGCACGTCCGCCTCGATCGCGTCGAGAACCTCGGAGCCGCCCGCCCGCGGCGGGCCGACCGCCGGCCCGGCCTGCGGGACGACCTCGACATCCGTCGGGATCGGCGCGACCGCCTCTACCGTCGGTTGCAGAAAACGGGGACGAGAGAAGACCGGCATGCCCCCGAGAAGACATCGGCGATGTCTAATTTTCCCCTAAACGTCAGGGCGCGGCGAGATCTCGACGGGACGATCAGCGTTCCGCGCAGTGGTTGCAGGCGCCTTCAGGCGCCGCCCCACTGCATCGTCAATCCACCGTCGACGACCCAGGTCTGTCCCGTCACGTAATCCGCGTCGTCGGATGCCAGGAACAACGCGACCCTGGCGATGTCCTCGGGCTGCCCGGCCCGGTGCCAGGGGATGCTCTTCAACGATGCTTCGAGCTTCTCCGGATGCTCGAAGCGTTCCTGCGTCATGGGCGTCTGGATCAGGCCCGGCGCGCGGCGCCGTCCGCGTCGGTGTGGTAGGTGACGGCCATGTCCGCGCCCTCGCGCGCGAACAGTTCGGCGGTGGCCTGGCCGATGCCGGAATCCGCGCCCGTGATCAGGGCCTTCTTGCCGCGCAGCTTCATCGAGCGTCCTTGCGAGATCGGGGATTCGGATCCGGGGCGGATGCCTCCGCCCCAGCCAATCCCGCCCCGCCGACGCGGTTCCCGGCCGGGACGGCGGCCCCGCGGGAAGAGTTTCCGGTCACGTTGGCACTTTGCCGGCAACTCGTACTTATGTCTGAGAGATTTCGCGCGTGCCTCTTTTGACGCCGGATGCGCCCCGGCTTAGGTTCCGGCCATGAACCGTGACGCTGCCCAGGACCTTGTTCTCGCCGACGAAAGTGCCCCCACCACCCGGTGCCGCATTCTGGAGACGGCCGAACGGTTCTTCCGGGAGATCGGCTATCAGAAGACCACCGTGGCCGACATCGCCAAGACCCTGCGGATGAGCCCGGCCAACGTCTATCGCTTCTTCGACTCGAAGAAGGCGATCAACGAGGCCGTGGTCGAGCGGGTGACCCGCGAGGTCGAGGCGCTGATCGCCACGATCGCGGCCGAGCCGGGCATGGGCGCCTCGGAGCGCATCGCCGAGATCATCCGGGCGCTGCACCGCGACTGCCTGGAGCGCTGCAAGGACAATCCCCGCATCCACGAGATGGTGGAGGCGGCGATGACCGAGAGCTGGGACGTCTGCCGCCACCACGTCGACCGGATCAGCGCCGTGCTGGTGCGCGTGGTGAGCGAGGGCGCGCGCACCGGCGAGTTCGCGGCCGAGGACCCCGCCATGGCGGCCCAGTGCGTCCACGTCGCGATCGTGCGCTACTGCCACCCGGTCCTGGTGAGCCAGTACCCGAACGCGCCGGCCCCGCCGATCGAGAGCATGATCGCCTTCCTGCTGCGCGCGCTCGGGGCGGCCGGCCAGCCCCGAGCCTCGTCCCCGGCCGCGCCGCAGGCGGCGATGCCGTGACCGCGACGGCGCGAGGCGCGGCAAGGCCCGGGGCCGCGGCGCCCTGATCCGCGGCGAGCCGCCGCGCGACCAGTGCGAGAGCCTGCGCGCGGCGGTTGCGCTTCCCGTCCGGCCGCGTGAGGAATGGCACCCCGGCCGGCTCGCGCCGCCGGGCCGCCCGGTCTAAGAACGGTTCGGCCCCGTTGAGCCCTGCCCCCAGCACGGAAACCGATCCGGCCCCATGGCGAGCCCGAGCGAACATGCGAGCTTCCTGCCGCCGGTCCTGACCTTCCTGTCGGCGGCGGTGATCGGCGTACCGGTCTTCCGGCTGCTCGGCCAGAGCGCGGTGCTCGGCTACCTCGTGGCCGGCGTCCTGATCGGGCCGTTCGGGTTCTCGCTGATCGCCGAGCCCGAGACCGCCGCGAGCGTGGCCGAGATCGGCGTGGTACTGCTTCTCTTCATCGTCGGGCTCGAGCTGCACGTCTCGCAGCTCGTCTCGATGCGGCGCGACATCTTCGGGCTGGGCACCGCACAGCTTCTCATCTGCGCCCTCGTGCTCGGGGGCGCGGGCGCGCTGTTCGGCCTGCCGGCCACCGCGGCCGCCGTGATCGGCATCGCGCTGGCGCTCTCGGCGACCGCGGTGGCGCTGCAACTCCTCGAGGAGCGCGGCGACCTCGGCACGCCCTACGGCGGCCGGGCCTTCGCGGTCCTCCTGTTCCAGGACCTCTCGGTGGTGGCGATCCTGGCGCTGATGCCGCTCCTGGCCTCGGCCGGCGGCGGGGGCGGCGAAAGCTTCTGGTTCGGGGCCGCCGTGCAGTCGACCGGCAAGGCGCTGGCGGCGATCCTGGCGGTGGTGCTGGTCGGGCGCTACGGCCTCAACCCCTTCTTCCGGCTCCTCGCCGCGAGCGGCGCCCGCGAGGTGATGACGGCGGCCGCCCTTCTCGTCGTGCTCGGCACCGCGCTCCTGATGCAGGAGGTCGGCCTCTCGATGGCGATGGGGGCGTTCCTCGCCGGCATCCTCCTCGCCGAGTCGAACTTCCGCCACCAGCTCGAGGCCGATATCGAGCCGTTCCGCGGCATGCTGCTCGGCCTGTTCTTCATGAGCGTCGGCATGTCGATCGACGGCGGCCTCGTGAAGGCCGTCTGGCCCGCCCTGTTCGGGGCCACCGCCGCGGCCATCCTCGTCAAGGTGGCGCTCGTGGCCGGCCTGTTCCGCCTGTTCGGCTCGTCCTGGCTCGACGCGGTGCGGGGCGCCGCGATCCTGGCGCCGGCCGGCGAGTTCGCCTTCGTGCTCCTGCCCGTCGGCAACGGGCTCGGCCTGCTCGACGCCAACGCCACGCGCTTCGCGGTGGCGCTCGCGGCGCTGACCATGCTGATCGGCCCCGTCGCCGCCAAGGCCCTCGACGCGGCGCTGGCGCGCCGCCCCGTCCAGGCGCTCGAGCAGGCCACCGACGTGATCGAGGCGACCGAGGCCCGCGTCCTCGTGATCGGCTTCGGCCGCTTCGGGCAGATCCTGACGCAGGTGCTGCTCGCCGAAGGGGTCAGCGTCACCGTCATCGACAAGGACGTGGAGCAGATCCGCTCCGCCTCGCGCTTCGGCTTCCGGGTCTATTACGGCGACGGAACCCGCCTCGACGTGCTGCGGGCCGCCGGCATCGGCCGGGTCGAACTCGTCTGCATCTGCATCGACGAGCCGGAGGCCGCGCTGAAGATCGTCGACATGGTGCACGAGGAATTCGAGAGCGTGCGCACCTATGTCCGGGCCTATGACCGCACGCATTCCGTCGAGCTGATGAACCGGGACGTCGACTACCAGCTCCGCGAGACCGTCGAATCCGCCCTCGCATTCGGGCGCGCGACCCTGGAGGGGCTCGGCGTGCCGGGCGAGGCGGCCGCGCGCACGGCCGAGGACGTGCGCAAGCGAGACGTCGCCCGCCTCGTGCTGCAGCAGGCCGGCGCCCTGCCGGACGGGTCGAGCTGGCTGCGCGGCATGCAGCCGGAGATCAAGCCCGAGCCGCTGACCGCGCCCCAGCGCCCGGCCCGGGCCCTCAGCGCCGAGACCCGCGACATCATCGGCCACGAGCGCCGCGACGCGGCGCAGCGGGCGCTCGAGACCCAGGACGGCGCGCCGGATGCCTGAGGGGCCGATCAAGCCCGGCGAGGAAGGCCTGCCGCCGCGCCCCGCCGCGCCCGCCGACCCGTCCGCGCGCTTCGTCGAGGGCTCGGTCCTGCGCCACGTCGTGGTGATGAGCGGCACCGGCTCGATCGGCCTGATGGCGATCTTCGTCGTCGACCTGCTGTCGCTCCTCTACGTCTCGAAGCTCGGCGACCCGAAGCTGACGGCGGCGGTCGGCTTCGCCACCATCGTCCAGTTCTTCGCCATCTCCATCAATATCGGGCTGATGATCGCGGCGGGCGCCCTGGTCTCGCGAGCGATCGGGGCGCGCGACCACGCCACGGCCCGCCGCCTCGCCACCTCGGCGAGCCTGCACGGCCTCGTCGTGGCGGCCGTTCTGGTCGTCCTGATGCTGCCCCTCCTCGGCCCCCTGCTGCGCCTGATCGGCGCCGAGGGCGAGACCCTCGCGGTGGCCGAGCGCTTCCTCTGGATCGCCCTGCCCTCGAACGTGCTGATGGGCCCCGGCATGATGTTCTCCGGGCTGCTGCGCGCGGCCGGGGCCGCGCGTCAGGCCATGTACGTGACGCTCGGCGGCGCCATCGTGACGGCCGGGCTCGACCCGCTCCTGATCTTCGGGGCGGGGCTCGGGGTCGACGGGGCCGCGGTGACGACCTGCGCGGCGCGGGCGACCTTCGCGCTGATCGGCTGGCAGGGCGTGCGCGCGCACCGGATGCTGGCGCGCCCGCGCCTCGCCGACGTGCTCGGCGACGCCCCGACCGTGTTCCGCATCGCGCTGCCGGCGGTGCTGACGAACCTCGCGCCCTCCGTCGCCAGCGCCTTCATCGCCCATGTGCTGGCGCAGTTCGGCGCCGTGGCGGTGGCGGCCAACGTGGTGATCGACCGCCTCACCCCGGTCGCCTTCGGGGGCCTCTTCGCCATGTCGGGCTCGATCGGCCCGATCCTCGGCCAGAACTGGGGCGCGGGCCGCTTCGACCGGATGCGCGGCGTGCTGCGCGACGGCACCCTGGTGACCGGCCTCTACGTCGCCCTGGTCTGGCTCGCCCTCGTGCTCGGCCGGGCGCCGCTGATGCGCCTGTTCGAGCTCCGCGACCTGGCGGGCGACCTGTTCGGGTTCTTCTGCCTCGTCAGCGGCGGCGTCTGGTTCTTCAACGGGCTCCTGTTCCTCGCGAACGCCTCCTTCAACAATCTCGGCTTCCCGTTCCTGTCGACCGGGCTCAATTGGGGCCGGGCCACGCTCGGCACCATGCCGCCGGCCCTCCTCGGCGCCGCACTCTACGGGCCGCGCGGCGTCATCGCGGGGGTCGGGATCGGCTCCCTCGGGTTCGGCTGCCTCGCCATCGTGCTGGCCTTCCGCACCGTCGACCGCCTGGAGCGGCGCGCCCGCGCCATCCGGGCCGCCAACCCGCCGCTGCCCGAGGCGGCCCGGGCCGAGGCCGAGGCGGCGCTCGCGGCCGGACCGGCCCGGACCGGCGCGCTCGTCTGACCCTCGGCCCTCGCCGCAGGGCGTGACCGGCGCCGGCTCGATCGGCGCGCCAGGGGCCCTCTCTCCCGTGCGGGAGAGAGGCCGCGCCGCCGCCATCCACGGCGGATTGCGCCCGTTTCCCGGCAAAGGACGCCCGACCCTGGCCAGTCAAGGCCCGATCGGACTAGACTTGCGCCCTTCGCGCAGGGGTGAGGCCCGCCATGCCGGGCGCCGATGGATGATGAGGCCGACGGCCATGTTCAACCCGATCGACATCCTGCAGGCCCAGAGCAGCGCCGGAATGCAGGGCATGGCGCAGCAATTCGGCCTGACGCCGGACCAGACCCGCCGCGCCCTCGAAGCGCTGATGCCCGCCTTCGCCCTCGGCTTCCAGCGCAACGCGGCGCAGGACCCGACCGGCCTGTCGCAGTTCTTCGGCTTCGGCGCCGCGCCCCGGGCCGCGGCCGGCGACGCGCCCTTCGCGATGCCGGGCGGCCTGTTCGGCTCGCCGATGCTCGCCCAGGCCGTCATCCAGCAGGCGGCCGCCGCGAGCGGCGTCGGCTCTCAGGTGCTGCGCCAGATGCTGCCGATCATGGCCGGCATGATCGTGGCGAGCGTCGTGCACATGCTGCTCAACCAGAGCGCGTCCGATCCGGCGCCGCCGCGCCAGCCGGCCGAGCCGGCCAACCCCTACGGGAACCCGAGCGCGCTCTGGACCGAGATGATGCGGGCCTTCCTGCCGCCGCAGGCCGAGGCCCCCGTGCCCGCCGCGCCCCCGCCCGCCCGGCCGAAGCCGCCCGCCGACACGCGCGCGGCGCCCGCGCCCCTGCCCGCGCCGCAGGGCGACGCGGCTCCCGAGACGGCACCCTTGGACATGTTCCAGCAGATGCTTCAGACCGGCGCCGAGGTGCAGGAGCAGAACGTCAAGGCGATGCAGGGGATCTTCGACGCCTTCTGGAGCGAGGCCGGCAAGGACGCGCCGAAACCCGCCAAGGCGCCGGGCCGGACCTCCGCCGGCTCGCCCGGCAAGGCGCTCGGCAACACGCCTGGCAATGCACTTGGCAAGGCACCTGGTAAGGCACTCGGCAAGGCGCCGGCCAGGACCTCCGCGAAGGCCCCCGCCCGCAAGCCGCCCGCGGCACGGCGCGCGCCCGCGAAGGACACCGGCCCGAAATCGGGCTGAGCCCGGTCCGTCACTGGATCTGGGCCGAGATCTCCGTGCCGATCCGGTCGTAGACGGTGTTCATCTTCGTCCCGTAGAGCCGGAGACTGCCGGCCAAGACCGCGAAGATGAGCCCCGCGATCATCGCGTACTCGATCGCCGTCACGCCGCGGGCATCCGCCCGGAGCCGGCGGGCGCCGTCGAGGAGGACGCGCCCGATCCTCCCTCCCGCTCCCGGCCTCGTCATGGATCGCCGCCTTCCGCCGCCCTCACGCCGGGCCCGACCTTAGAGGCGCTTCGTTTCGGATGCTTTAAGCCGATCGTCGAGGCGCCCGCCCTCAGGCGCGCCCGGCCTCCTTGCGCAGGGCATCGATGCGCTTCGAGGCCTCGGCCTTGTCGAGGTCCGGGTCGAAGGCCTTCGGCTCCTTGGCCTCCTCAGACAGGGTCTTGAGATAGGAAGCCTGGGCGCCGGTCATCGGCTCGCCGCCGGTGGTCCACTGGTCGGGATCCTTGATCTGGTTCGAGACGTCCTTCGGGTCAGATTTGGGATTCCGGGTCGCGTTCGCGGATTTCGTCATATCGGACACCTTGTTCATGTTTTGTTCCGAAATAACGCATCCGCCGCGAACCGGTTCCGGGCCGCGGCGGACAGGATGTCTCAGGCCGCGTGAGCCTTCGGCTGGACCTCGGCGGTGTAGTCGTCCATCAGCGTCTTGGTCATCGCCCCCGGCGTGAAGCGATGGGGGCCGATCTCCGAGACCGGCGTCACCTCGGCCGCCGACCCCGTGATGAAGCACTCCTGGAAGCTCTCCAGCTCCTCGGGCCGGATGCGCCGCTCGATCACCTCGAAGCCGCGCCGGCGCGCGAGCTCGATCACCGTCTGCCGGGTCAGTCCGTTGAGGAACCGGTCGGCGAGCGGGGTGTGGATCACGCCGTCCCGGATGAAGAACACGTTCGCGCCGGTGCACTCGGCGACGTTGTCCTCCCAGTCGAGCATGAGGGCGTCGGCATAGCCCTTGTTCTCGGCCCGGTGCTTCGAGATGGTGCAGATCATGTACAGTCCCGCAGCCTTCGAGGTCGAGGGCGCGGTGCGCGGGTCGGGCCGGCGGTAATCCGCGATGTCGAGGCGGATGCCCTTCATCTTGGTGGCCGGGTCGAAGTAGCTCGGCCATTCCCAGGCCGCGATGGCGAGGTGGATCGTGTTCTGTTGCGCAGCGACGCCCATCATCTCCGAGCCGCGCCAGGCGACGGGGCGCAGGTAGGCATCCGCGAGCCCGCTCGTCTTGAGAACGAGCGCCTTGGCGGCCTCGATCTCGTCGACGCTGTAGGGAATCGTGAAGTCGAGGAGCTCGGCCGAGCGGCGCAGGCGCTCGGAATGCTGCCGGCTCTTGAAGATGCGCCCGCCATAGGCCCGCTCGCCCTCGAACACCGCCGATCCGTAGTGGAGACCGTGGCTGAGTACGTGGATCTTGGCCTCCCGCCACGGCACCATGACGCCATCGAACCAGATGGTGCCCTCGCGCTCGTCGAACGGGATCACGGACATGGCGACACTTCCTCGTCGCGCGGCCGCCCGGAAAAAGGGCCGCGGGGTCAATCGATCGGGCTAAGGCCGGCAGGCGGGCGCGTGGGCGCGTGCACCGGTAGCCCGTCTTGCCGGAAGGCTTGACGGGTATCAACTGGGCTGAGATATGTCAATAACACTGACTTATATCGGGATCGATCGAGACGTGACACGACCCATGGCGCGGGAACAGGTACTGGATGCCGAGATCGTGCAGGCTCCGGGCGAGGATTGCCCGGCGGCGCGGGACAGCGCGAGCGACGACCTGATCGAGTTGCTGTTCTTCGCCTACCGGGACTTCGTCGGCGATCCGGACCGGATCCTGGCGAAGTACGGCTTCGGGCGTGCCCATCACCGGGTGCTCCATTTCGTGGTGCGCTATCCCGGTCTCACGATCGCCGAACTTCTCGATATCCTGCGGATCACCAAGCAGAGCCTCAACCGGGTGCTGAAGGATTTGATCGAGCAGGGCTATATCGAGCAGAAGACCGGCACCAGCGACCGGCGCCAGCGGCTTCTGTTCTGCACCCGGGCAGGTGCCGACCTCGCGGCCGACCTCACCCGCGTGCAGACTCGACGCGTGGCCCGCGCCCTGGCGGGCCCCGTCGCGTCGGCGAGCGACCCCGCAGCCTCCGCGCAGGATTTCCTCCTCGCCATGATCGAGCCCGAGGAACGGGCCGCGGTGCGCCGCCTGATGGCCCGTCGCGTCCGGGGGGGCGCCTGATGGGCGCCGTGGCCTCCAGCATGCGGTGCGAACTCTCCGATCAGGCACCGCACGTCCTCGTGGTCGACGACGACCGCCGGGTGCGCGAGCTCCTCTCCCGCTACCTGTTCGAGCAGGGCTTCCGCGTCACCGCCGCCGCGAACGCGGCCGAGGCCCGGGCCAAGTCCCAGAGCCTCGTCTTCGACGCCATGGTGCTCGACGTGATGATGCCGGGCGAGAATGGGTTCGACTACGCGCGCAAGGTCCGCGAGACGTCGCGGGTGCCGATCCTGATGCTGACGGCACGCAACAACACCAACGACCGCGTGATGGGGCTGGAGATCGGCGCCGACGATTACCTGCCGAAGCCCTTCGAGCCCCGCGAGCTGATCCTGCGCCTGAACAACATCATCAACCGGGCCGCGGGTCCGCGCCGGGACTCAGGCGGCGACACGGTCACCTTCGGCCCCTTCTCGTATCGGATCGACCGCGGCGAATTGCGCCGCGAGGACGAGATGATCCGGATCACCGAGCGCGAGCGCGAGATCCTGACGATCCTGGCCGCGGCGGGCGGCGCCAATGTCGAGCGCGAGGTGCTCGCGGGCAGCGGTGGCGCGGCCGCGGAACGGACCATCGACGTCCAGATCAACCGGCTGCGCCGAAAGACCGAGGTCGACCCGGCCAACCCCACCTTTCTGCAGACGGTGCGCGGCGTCGGCTATCGCCTCGTGATCGACTGACGGCTATCGGGCGGCTGCCATGAACGCCCACGACCCGACCCCGGCGCGGATGGTGCGGCAGGCCCGCCGGGTCGGGGGGACCGTGCCGGGGCCGCGGACCCTCTGGCGGCGTATGGCGCGCGCGATCGGCGACGCGCTGCCGAAGGGTCTCTACGCCCGCTCGCTGATCATCATCATCGCGCCTGTGGTGCTGCTGCAATCGGTGATCGCCTACACCTTCATGGAACGGCACTGGCAGCTCGTCACGAAGCGCCTCTCCTCGGCCGTGACGGCCGATATCGCGGCCCTGATCGATATCTACGAGAGCTATCCCCAGGACAAGGACACCGAGACCCTCGCCCGCATCGCGGGCGAACGACTCAACCTCGATCTAGACATCCTCAAGGGCGCCAAGCTGCCTGCGCCGGGGCCGCGCCCCTTCTTCTCCATCCTCGACGAGGCCCTGTCGGACGAGATCAAGCGACAGATCCGGCGGCCCTTCTGGATCGACACGGTGGGCCGATCGAGCCTCATCGAGATTCGCGTGGCCATCCCCGACGGCGTCATGCGCATCACCGCGCGGCGCAGCCAGGCCTATGCCTCGAACTCGCACATCTTCCTCGTCTGGATGATCGGCTCGTCGATGGTGCTCCTCGGCGTCGCGATCCTCTTCCTGCGCAACCAGATCAAGCCGATCCTGCGGCTCGCTGCGGTGGCCGAGGGCTTCGGCAAGGGCCGCGAGATCGAGTTCCGTCCCCGAGGCGCGCGCGAGGTGCGTCAGGCAGGCCAAGCCTTCATCGAGATGAAGGGGCGCATCGAGCGGGCCATGGAGCAGCGCACGATGATGCTCAACGGCGTGAGCCACGACCTGCGCACCATCCTGACCCGCTTCAGGCTCTCGCTGGCGCTCGTCGAGCAGACGCCCGAGGTCGACGACCTGTCGCGCGACGTCGACGAGATGAGCCGCATGCTCGAAGCCTATCTCGCCTTCGCCCGCGGCGACTCGGCGGAACCGGCCGCGCCGACCGACATGCGCGCGCTCCTAGAGGATCTGCGCACCGACGTCGAGCGGCTCGGCGCGCACGTGGCGACGGTCGACCTCGACGGATCCCCGGTCGCGACCGTGCGGCCCGACGCCTTCCGCCGCTGCCTGTTCAATCTCGCCGCGAACGCTGCGCGCTACGGCGAGACCGTGGCCATCTCGGGCCACGAAGAATCAGGCTCGTTTCTCGTCTCCATCGACGATGATGGCCCAGGGATTCCGGTCGAGAGCCGCGAGGAAGTGTTCAAGCCCTTCATGCGTCTGGACGACGCTCGCCAGGACGCGGGCGGCTCGGGCCTCGGCCTCGCCATCGCCCGGGACATCGCCCGGGCCCATGGCGGCGACGTGTCGCTCGAGAACAGCCCGCTCGGCGGGTTGAGGGCGACGGTGCGCATCCCTGCTTGAGTCGATGCCATGGCGATCGCCCTGCCCGATTTCAAACGAGCCCGGTCCCGCCGGCCGGCATCAGCGATCGGGCGGGACGCACGCCTCTCGCTCGGATCTGCCGATCAGTATGGCAACGCCGGCGAGACGCTCCTCTGAGAGCGCCGGCGCATCTGCCGTCAATCGCCGCAACCCGCGAGAATCTTTCACCGGGGGTGTCCCCAGCGCGGCTTGGCGGTGCTATGGACGGACGCTTTTTCGCCAATCTGGTGCCGGGAGGTTCAGGCTGCCCGGTCAGACGTGAGTGCCGATCATGAACAATCCGCTGACCCCGCTCCTCATCCTCGTGCTCATCCCGATCGCCGCCATCGGCGCAGTGCTCTTCACCGACCAGGGAATCGAGCCGGCGCTGTTCTATGCGTCGGTGAAGACCTTCATCATCCTCGGCATCCTCGGCGTCGCTCTGTCCTTCGCGGCGAGCCGCCTCGCGGAACGCTCCAAGAGCTGAGCGTTCGCCGGCCCGTTTGACCTGGCCGGCACGGTTCTCGAATGACAAGGACGGCGGCGCTGCCTCGGCGCCTTGCCGTCCAGCGCAGGAGGTTCCGCTCATGATCTCGATCGTTCCCGCATTCGGGCGCATCGGTGAGGAGAACGCCTTCGCGGTTCTGGCCCGTGCCAATCAGCTCGCGTCCGAGGGACGCGACATCATCAATCTCGGCATCGGTCAGCCCGACATGCCGACGCCGTCCCACATCGTCGAGGCCGGCATCAAGGCCCTGCGCGACGGCCATCACGGCTACACACCGGCGGTCGGCATCCTGTCCTTGCGCGAGGCGGTCTCCCGCGACATTCGACGGCGCCACGGCATCGAGGTCTCACCCGACAGCGTGCTGATCGTGCCCGGCGGCAAGGTCACCATGTTCATGGCGATCCTGATGTTCGGCGAGCCGGGCGCCGAGATCCTGTATCCGGATCCGGGCTTCCCGATCTATCGCTCGATGATCGAGTTCACGGGCGCGACCCCGGTGCCGGTTCCGATCCGGGAGGCCAACGGCTTCGCCTTCTCGGCCGAGGAGACGCTGTCACTGATCACCGACAGAACGCGCCTGCTGATCGTGAACTCGCCCGCCAACCCGACGGGCGGCGTCACCCCGAAGGCGGAGATCGACGCCCTCGTGGCGGGGCTCGCCGACCATCCGGGCGTGGCCGTGCTGTCGGACGAGATCTACGGAACCATGACCTATGACGGCGAGGCCCATCACTCGCTGCTCGCTTATCCGGAAATCCGCGACCGCCTGATCTATCTCGATGGCGCCTCGAAGACTTACGCGATGACGGGCTGGCGCCTCGGCTGGTCGGTGTGGCCGAAACCGCTCTACGACGCGGCCCGCAAACTCGCGGTGAACGCGCATTCCTGCGTCAATGCCGCGACCCAATGGGCCGGCATCGCGGCACTCGACGGCCCGCAGGATTGCGTGGCCGAGATGGTGGCCGAGTTCGATCGGCGCCGGACCCTGGTGGTCGAGGGATTGAACGCCCTGCCGAACGTCTCCTGCATCACGCCGAAGGGCGCCTTCTATGCGTTCCCGAATGTCGGGAAGACGGGCTGGCAGGCCAAGAGGCTCGCCTCGGCGCTCCTCGAGGAGGTCGGCGTCGCGACGATCGGCGGGCCGGATTTCGGCGTGCATGGCGAGGGCTACATCCGCCTCTCCTACGCCAACTCCGCCGAGAACATCCTGCGTGCCCTTGAGCGGATGCAGAACTTCCTGAGCGAGCGCGCGCGCGGCTGACTCAGGCCGCGAGGTCGCGGTCGACCTGGGCAGCGGCATCCTGCGGAACGTCGAGGGCTTCGGCCAGCATTCTCAGGAACTGCCGCTCCTGCAAGGTGTCGGCCTCGATGGCGAGCCGCGCGGCGGCGTAAATTCGCGCGGCCGCATCGGGATCGTTGACCGGCTCGGCGATCTCGTCGACGCTTGCGGGCTCCGCCAGTTCCCGCTCGAGCCAGGCGCGGCCGTCGCGGTCGAGACCCGCATTCTCCACGGCCTGCGTAAGCCGCCGCCTCTCGTCCTCGTCGATCAAGCCGTCGGCTGCCGTGGCCGCCACCATCGCCCGCAGCATGAGACGGGCCTCGTCCTCGTCGACCTGCGCGAACGGCGTGTCCGACCGCGCGGCGGCCGGCGCTTCGCCGCGCGTCGCACGAAAGGCAAGGCTGGCGATCAGTGCGAGGCCGCCGAGTGCCGCCCCGGCCGCGAGCCCGCCGCGGCGGGAGCGCACCAGCGCATCGACGATCTGCTTCGCATCGGCCATCTCTCGCCTCCGAACTCAACCATGGTTCCGGAGCTGCAACGACGAAGAGGCCTACTCGGTTCAGCGCATCGGCGCGGGCCTCACTCGGCGGCGACCCGAGGCGGTGCGTAGGACGGGCGGTCGTTGGCCGCGAAGCCCGGCGGCGAGTAGGCCTCCTCCTCGGGCTCGTCGCGCTCGCCGATGAAGCGGCCGAACAGGCGCACGAGCCCGCGCGAGAGGTCATCCATTAGGACGAAGACGGCCGGGACGAAGACGAGGGACAGGATTGTCGACACGATCAACCCGCCGATCACAGCGATCGCCATCGGTGACCGGAACTCGCCACCGATGCCGAGCGCCATCGCGGAGGGCACCATGCCGGCCGCCATCGCGATGGTGGTCATCACGATCGGACGGGCGCGCTTGCGGCCCGCCTCGACGATGGCGGTCGTCCGGTTCACCCCGCGGGCCATCTCCTCGACCGCGAAATCGACCAGCATGATGGCATTCTTGGTGACCACGCCCATCAGCATCAGGATGCCGATCACCACCGGCATCGAGATCGGTTTCTGGAAGACAAGGAGCCCCAGGATCGCGCCGCCGATAGAGAGCGGCAGCGAGAACAAGATCGTGACCGGCTGCAGGAAGTTGCCGAAGAGCAGGACGAGCACGCCAAACACCATCATCAGGCCGGCGCCCATCGCCATGGCGAAGCCGCCGAACACCTCGCCCATCACCTCGGCATCGCCGGTCTGGCTGAGCGTGACGCCGGGCGGAAGGTTCTTTGCGGCCGGCAGGCCCATGACGCTCTCGATCAGCGAGCCGAGGGCGTCCGATCCCTGCATGTCGGCCTCCAGGGCGACGCGGACCGAGCGGTCGTAGCGGTCGATCGCCGTCGGCCCCTGACCGAGGCTCAGGTCCGCCACCGTCGAGAGCGGCACGGCGGCGCCACCCTTCACCGGCACCTTCATGGTCTCGATCTCGGCGAGGTCGCCGCGCAGGCGCTCGGGCAGTTGCACGCGGATCGGGATCTGGCGGTCCTTGGCATTGAACTTGGCGAGGTTCGCGCCGATGTCGCCGATCGTGCCGACCCGGACGGTCTCGGCGATCAGGTCGGTTGAGACACCGAGGTCGGCCGCGACCCCGGGCTTCGGCCGGATGCGGATCTCTGTGCGGTCGAGGGGTGCGGTCGAGATGACGTTGACGAGGTGCGGCACCTCCGCGGCCTCGCGCTGCAGGCGCGCGGCGACGTCGGCCACGACCGCCTTGTCGGGCCCCGCGATGATGAGGGCGAGGTCGCGCTGGCCGCCCTCCCGCAGGGCCCAGAAGCGGATGTCGGGCTCTTGCCGCAGGATGTCGCCGACCAGGACATCGACCTGCTTCTGCTTCAGCGCACGGCTATTCTTGGGCGTCAGGTTGATCGTGAAGGTCGCGAGCCGCACCTCCTTCTTACCGGGAAGCTGGCGCCCGCCATCCACGAACACGCTGCGAACCTCGGGCAGGGACCGGATCTTCTCCACGAGCCCGTCCGTCACCCGGCTGGTGTCGGCCAGCCGCGCGCCCGGCGGCAGTTCCACGACGAACAGGGTGCGAGCCGCATCCTCGGCCGGCAGGAAGCCCGCCGGCAGAAGTCCGGTGGACATGATGGAGCCCGCAAAGCAGGCGAGACCCGCGACCAGCGTGAGATACTTGTGACGAACCGACCAGGCGACGAGGCGGGTATAGGTCCGCATCACGAGGCCGTCCCGGGTCTCGTCCGGTCCGTGGTCGCGCAGGAAGTAGGCGGCCAGCAGCGGCGTGATCAGGCGCGCGACGAGCAGCGACATGAACACCGCGGCCGCGATGGTGAGGCCGAATTGCTTGAAATACTGGCCGGCGATGCCGCCCATGAAGGAGACGGGGGCGAAGATCGCGATGATGGTCGCCGTGATGGCAATGACCGCAAGCCCGATCTCATCGGCCGCTTCCAGCGCCGCCCGGTAGGGAGATTTCCCCATGCGCATGTGCCGGACGATGTTCTCGATCTCCACGATGGCATCGTCGACGAGAATGCCGGTCACCAGCGTGATGGCGAGCAGGCTGACGGCGTTGAGCGAGAAGCCGAGCGCGCTCATCACCCAGAAGGTCGGCAGCACCGAGAGCGGCAGAGCGATCGAGGCAATCAGCGTCGCGCGCCAGTCCCGAAGGAACAGGAACACCACGACGACGGCGAGCAGGGCGCCCTCGATCAGCCCCATCATGGCTGAGTGGTAGTTGCCGACAGTGTTCACGACCGATGTGTCGATCAGGTCGAAATGCACACCGGAATTGGCCGCGCGCAGATCGTCGATCTTCCGTGCGACGCCCGCCGCGACCTCGGCGTCGCTGGCGCCGGCAGCCCGCGAGATCGCGAAGGCGACAACGGGCTCACCGTTGAAGCGCGCGAAGGTGCGCGGTTCCTCGGCACCGTCGACGAGAGTCGCGAGTTCATCGAGGCGCACCTTCCGGTTGCCCGGCACGATGATGGACGTCGCCGCCAGCGTGTCGAGGCTCGCCGAGGCCGCGAGCGTCCGGATCGACTGCTCCTGGCCGCCGACCTCGCCGCGCCCGCCCGCCATGTCGGCCGAGGTCAGACGCAACTGCCGGTTCACGTCGGCCGCCGTGATGCCGAGCGCCAGGAGCCGGTCGGGCTTCAGGGTGATGCGCACCTCGCGGGCGACGCCGCCGAGTCGCTCGACTCCGCCCACACCCCTCACGCCCTGGATCTGGCGGGCCACCACGTCGTCGACGAACCACGAAAGGTCCTCGGGCGTCATGGCGGGCGCCGAGGCGCCGTAGACCATGATCGGCAGGCCCGCGATCTCGACGCGGTTGACGATCGGCTCGTCAATCGTGCGCGGCAGGTTCATGCGCACCTTGGAGACCGCATCCTTGACGTCGTTGACGGCGCGGTCGGTGTTCACCTCGAGGCGGAACTCGATCGTTGTGACCGAGGAGCCTTCCGTGATGGTCGACAGGATGTGCTTGACGCCCTTCACGCCGGCGACCGAATCCTCGACCCACTTCGTCACCTGCGTCTGCAACTCGGACGGGGCGGCGCCAGCCTGCGTGATCGTCACCGAGACGATCGGGATGTCGATGTTCGGGAACCGCGTGATCGGCAGGCTGCGGAAGCTCACGAGCCCGAGCACCATCAGCACGATGAAGAGAACGATGGAGGGCAGCGGCTTCCGGATCGCCCAGGCGGAAACGTTCAGGCGCATGGCGCTATGTCCGATCGGTCAGCGTGGCGCGGCATCGGCCTGGACCTTCGCCCCGGGCGGGGGCACGGCCCGGACGCGGTCACCGTCCCGCAGGAAGCTGCCGGCGCGGATCACCACGGCATCGCCCTCGACGAGGTCTCCTCGCACTTCCGTGAATCCTTCGGCCGAGAGGCCGGGCGTCACCTTGCGCGCCTCGACCCGGTCGGTGTGGACTACGAGGACGCTGGCGCTGCCGTCGGTTGCGAAGAGAAGCGCCGAGACCGGCACGGCCACGCCGCGCCTGCGGGCGACCTCGACCGTGCCGCGGGCGAAGGCACCGATCCGCAGGGCGGGATCATCTCTCAGCGCGATTCGAACCTTGCCGAGGCGCGTCATGCGGTCGACCTCCGGGTAGATGCGCCGCACGCGTCCCTCGAGCTTTCGCCCGCCATCGACATCGAGGCTCGCCGGCGCGCCGACCGCGAGGCGCGCCATCCAGGATTCCGGGACCTCGCCCTCGAGTTCGATCTCGCCTCGCGCGATCAGCCGGAAGAGCGGCTCCCCGACGGCGGTAGCCGTCGCGCCGACGCGGGCGGTGCGGCGGCTGATGATGCCGGCCTCGGGCGCCCGGATCTCGGTGCGGGCACGCTTCAGGGCGATCTCGGCGGCCTGCGCCTTGGCGGTGGCGAGATCGGCCTCAGCGGCCTGCAGGCCGCCGCGCGCCGCGGCGAGCTTGCCCTCCGCGGCCTGCGCCGCGGAGACGCGCTGCTCCAGGGTGGCGGCCGTCGCGTTTCCGGTGCGGATCAGAGCCTGCGCCCGCTCCAGCGACAGCTTTGCCTCGACCTGCGCGGCCTCGGCCTGAACGATCTGGCTCCGGGCCTGCACGATGGCCGCCGCCGCCCGCGCGGTCGCGGCGACGTTTGCTGCTTCCTGAGTCTCGATCATCTCGCGCGAGAGGCGCGCGAGAACCTGCCCCCGGGCGACGCGATCACCCTCCTCCACGAGGAGTTCGGTGATGCGGTAGCCCTCGATCTCGGGCGAGACCAAGATCTCGTCGCGCGGAACGAGCGTGCCCGTCACCACGGCCCGCTCGACGACCTCGCGCAGTGTGGCGGGCGTGACGCTCACGGCGGGTGCGAGGGCCTCCACGGGCGGGACAGCGGCAGGTTCGATTGCGCGGGCTGGTTGGAGCCCGGCCACAAGCGCCCCCGCAAAGGCGAAGGCGAGACGGGGAATGGATCTCAACGATATTGATGCGGACACGATTCGCTCGCCGGGGCCGGAACGCCTGAAGCTCGCTCTCACAGGGCAGACCGGCGTTTTCATGGCGCGCATCCTACACCCTGACGATCGTTCCCGCCCATCGAGACGCCGGCCGTGAGGCGCGTCGCCGCATTGAGCGATCCTGCAACCAGATGTTCCGAACCTCGTTAACGATCTGTCAATCGTCCACGATGGAGGCGATGAATGAGCATTTTCCAGATCAGGCAGAAGAAGAGTGGCGCCGTTCTCTGGACTGGTTCCGCCGATTGCGAGCGGACGGCGCTCGACGCGATGGCGCGTCAAGCCGGTTACCGCGACTACGCGTCGCTGCCCGAGACGATCCGAGCCAAGGACCTCGAGACGGCCAAGCTCGACATGATTTCCTAGCCGGACCGGCCTGCAAGAATACCGAGCGTCGAGGCAACCGGCGCGATGACGACCCAGTCACATCCTGCCGCCACTCTCACGCATCCGGGCACAGGCTGAGCGGTGCGAGCCTACGCAGGCCCGACCCTCCCATTCCCGCCGACAGACCTTGGCTAGAGCCGCCGACGCGAGGTTGCCGCGACCGCACTCCTACGATCTGTATCCTGCCGGATGTCCCGGTGCGGCGAGCACTTCGGCAAAGGGTAGCTCGAACACCACGTCATCGGCCTCGTCGGTCACCATCATCACGGCCGTGACCAGTCGAGTATCGCCGCTTGCCGCCAGCAATTCCGCCACCATGGCGCGAGCCATCTCCCAGGCCTCGTCCGCGTCCGCGAGCGAGCGGAGATAGGGCTCGGAGGGAGCATCCTGGCCGATGACGACGGTAAACGCGTAGCGAGGCATGGCGGTGTTCCGGCGGGGAAGCGGTACCGCTCAGGGTATCGACCCCGTGCCGGTGGGTGAACCCGTCAAGCCGAGGCCAGGTGCAGGCCGCCATGCGCAGCCGCGTTGCGTGGACTGTTCCCGAGTTCAACTGCGAACCGTGCCGCCTGAACATCGCCTGCGCGAATTTTGCGCCCGGCCCAAGGTCCCGGCGCCTTGCACAGCGGGAGCGCGGCGAGTACAGCACGCCACCCGGCATGCTCCGGATCGGCCCGATGCTCGCGCGTCCCGTTCCGATCCGCCGCCGGGTCCGGAGGGGTGGCCGAGTGGTTGAAGGCGCACGCCTGGAAAGTGTGTATACCGGAAACGGTATCGCGGGTTCGAATCCCGCTCCCTCCGCCATCTTCTTTACGCAGCTAAAAGTTATTTATCCGCAATAGGTTATGGAAACAGCAGAGTCTGCTGTCCCCCAAACCGTCCCCTAAAGTGTACCCCAAGAGGTGCATCAAGATGTCACGCCCGTGGTATGAGCGCTTGCTTCAACGAGGCAGCTCGCCTCCCGTGACTGACAGCCCCGGTTTCGCAGCCCCCCTTCCATCTGTTGCCAGAGCGCCACAGGCCGAGACGCAGACCGACTCGCTTCGGCCGTGGCTTACCCTGACGGCGATCTACCTCAGCTTCGGTGCGGTACTCCTCTACGACCGCTGGGCTGAGATTGGTCCGCTGCTGGAGCCGGCCTCTGCGGCGAACTCAGCAGGGGCGGCTGGTGTCTCCCGTCTGCCCCTCAACAGCATTGGCGACGTCCTCGGCGGGTTCTTCGCGCCCCTTGCTTTTCTCTGGCTGTTTGTCGCAACCCTGCTCCAGCGCCGCGAGCTGAAGCTTCAGAGAGAGGAGCTGGCCGACACGAGGCTGGTGCTCGCGGAGCAGCGCGAGGAGCTGAAGCGGTCAGCGGAGGAGAACAACAAGCAGACCGCTATCATGCAGCGCACCCTTGAGGTCAGCCGGTCCAGAGAGGTTTTTGATGAGTTCAGTCTTAGCTTGTACTTCTTCGCCAGGGGTAACGCACAGACGCTCGCTACCCAATTAGAGTTCAATGCGGCGGCAGACGCAATGGGCGTCAAGCGCGATGCGTTGTTTGGCGTTGGCTGGAACTTCGAGTTTTCTCAAAATGAAGCCGCTACGGTTGACGATTTCTTCGAGCGCCTCCTGTCCAGAATAGACGTCTTCTTCGACAACTGGGGAGAAGACGTAATCATTTTTGCACAGTCAAATAATAATAAGCGGATAGAAAAGACTCTGAGTGACACGCTGGAACTTATAAAAATCACCGAACAGAACACATACTACGGAGACAACGTGCTTGTGAGGAGGAGGACCGCCGGGCTGAACTTTAAAGGATTGCAAGAGAGGGTGGTTAAGCTGCTTGCCCGGTTCAAGTAAGCTCCCAGCAAGCCGGTCGGTGCGTCAGGCCGCCTATGGCCCTGCCCCGCACCTCCTCGCAGCGGAACCAGGCCGATCCCGCCCGAACTCCTCGTGCGGACAGCTCGGTGAGCGCCTGCTCGGCGGCCATCTGCCCCACCTTCTCGCAGCGGTCCCGGGTGTCGAACACAGCGGTCGCGTCATCATCCCGCTGGGCACCGGCAATGATGGTCAGGATGAGAAGGAAGCCCGCCTTCACTGACCAGTCCGAGGTCGCGACACCCGCACCTACCGGCGCCCTGACATGAGGTCGTGCGTGAGCACCGTGAGTTTGCCGATCAGGCTCGTGACGTCGCCCACCTTGCAGGACCACTGCGTGCCGACCGCCTCGCCATCCGACGACACGGAGACGATAGCCACGGAGCGGAGCTTGCCCTCACGCGCCAGCGCGAGCTGGTCCTGAAGGACTTCGATGACGGAAGCGACATCTTCATCCGCCTCCACAAGCGCAATGCGCGGCCTTAAGGCCACGACCGGCGCGGTCGTAGGTGAACGCTCTGCCTTGCTCATCCTGCTCCTCCTCGCTGCGATCAATCACGCGGGTTGATCGCGAGGCTTTGTGCAGGCGGTATGGCAGCTTGAGTGTTGACTCTTTGTCTCACTCGATGGAGCGGAAGACCGTCCCGTGAGTAAGCCGCCAAGGCGTCGTGGAGGTGAGGAAGTGTATCTTCTCTCTTATGTACTATTTAATACGCAGTAGGCACCGCACACAATGCCCGAAGCTGGCACATGTTATTGCGAGCCGTATTTTGGGCATGCTCGCTGCGACCATCGAGCGTCGCCTTTAGCGCAAGCAAAGGGTGCGACGGCCTCCTTGTGCGTCGTTCAGCGGAGCACCAGATGCCGCTTTACTACTTCGATTTCCACGACGGCCATCGGCACTGCTTCGATGATGATGGACAGGAGTTTCCTGACATCATCGCGGCGCGTGATGAGGCAATCGACGCACTGTTTGATGTCGCTCGGGACAGGAGACGGGCCGGAGATCGGAGCGATTGCATCTCGAGCGTGAGCGATGAGAGCGGGAGGATTGTGTTCAGCGCGCGGCTATCACTCACACCGGGATGGCTGACGTAGGCGTCAGGCTCGCTGAGGAGCGCGGTCAGCAATCAACCTTCGCAGCCTCGGCACTCGCGATCCTGTCCGCGCGCTCGTTCAGTTCGTGCCCTGCATGCCCCCTCACCCACTCCCAGGTGACACTCTGGTGCCGCGATACAGCCGCCTCGAGCGCCTGCCATAGCTCCACGTTGGCGACCGGCTTCTTGTTCGCACCACGCCAGCCCTTGGCCTTCCAGCCCGGTAGCCACTCCGTAAAGCCCTTGATCACGTATTGACTGTCACCCAGCATGGTGACCACGGCTCCAGAGCTGAGAGCGTTCAGGCCCGCGATGGCAGCGGACAGCTCCATCTTGTTGTTCGTGGTGGCAGCCTCCCTGCCCTTCACGATTTTCTCGCGTCCCGTGCGGGTGTTGATGAGGATGGCTGCATAGCCGCCTGGGCCAGGGTTGCCGAGGCACGCTCCGTCGAAGGCAATGGTGATCTCGCGCGGCACATCCACGCTGTGGTCGTTGGACATCATTCTCTCCTGCTGAAATGAAAGGGAGGAGCCCTGTCGAGGCCCCTCCCAGCGACTTCCTTTGGTTGTCACTGCTACGCCATCGGGGTCGTTGAGCTAATCCGCGGCTTCGCGCGCACAGTCACAGCGCATCATGGGGAACGTTTATCAGGGCTCTTCTCTCGAACATGGGAACTGGCTGTTCCTTGCGCTGCTTCAATGCTTTCCGACAGGCAGCTCGTATCTTGATCTCACGGCTGACGAGCTGCTGTGAGACGCTGAGGATGCCAGCGATCTCGGTGTGCATGAGGTCGGGGAAGTGGTCGCAGAGCCAATAGATGCTCTGCTTGACGCTCAAGGGACTTCGCCCTTCTCGTGCCTGAAATGCGGTAAGCGCGGCCTCCGCTTCGGTGGCGGTCGGACCGGACCTTGTTGCCTCGACAGCAGCCGCAGCTTCAGTCCAGCGGCTCTCGATCCAAGCCCTGCCTTCTGGCCCGATCACATCAAAGGGATAGCGCCCCTTCTGGGGCCTGATCCTCTTGCCGTAGCCTCGTTCAACAAACCACGGCTGGAGACGATGTCGGGTGCTTTTCCCACGCCCCTCGATGCTGATGATGTCCATTTGCCGGAGAATGGTGCGAACCTCTCTTGAACCTACTCCGTGCAGTCCGCCAAGTTCGGTGAGGGTTATCCAATCCCCTATGTTGATTGTGTTCAGAGTGCCCGTTTGCCGATCGAGCACCTCGTCGATGTAGAGCATCAGTTCGTTTTCTCGCTTGTTGTGGGCTTGCGTAATAGATCTTGATCCCCCGGAGGGATGAGTTGCTGTGTTGAGGAGATGCCGAACGCACCGAAGAAGACGCCCTGAAGGCGGCAACCACTTCTGGCACCTTGTTCACCCTCAACTGAGCTGTGCGACTGCAGCGGAGTAATCATTGATCCGTTGCTGTCGAGCGGTGCGCTCTTCCTGCTCCAGCTTCGCGAGATGAATGCCGAGACCGCCAAACGCCTCGATGATCCAGGCTGCGATGATCATGACGGCGCGGGGTGCCAGTTCGCGGTATGCTCGCTTGCTCCTCCCGGTTGCCGGGTTGAGCCAGACGCCGGCATTGACCTCACTGAGCCCGCGCAGGCGCCTCACAAGCTGAGACCGGAAGGATGCATCAGAGCGGAACCGCCTGGGCTGGTGATCCTCAAGGAGGAACATCGCGAAGGTGCTCTCCATCACCGCCAATGGTTCGACATTGGCCGCGAGTTTGACGACCTCTTGAGCTGCGATGCGCTCGTATCGAGAGCCCGCCTGTCCACCCTGACGAGCGGTGATGATGCGTTGAGCATCCGCGACCAGAGCGTGCCATCGGGCCTCGCAGAGGGCCCAGACAGGATTGGCTCGGTTCTTCGCGATGCGTGCCTGCACGAGCTTCAGGAAGGGGTTGAGGTCGGCCTTCGTGATGGCCCGCTGCTCGGGGTGGCCGTGGCGGCGTGAGCGGGATTTGTGGGTTGAGCAGAAGCGCCCATACCGGGTCGTTCGCGCGCCACAACCGGGCGCACGGCATGTACGTGTTGTCATTGATGATCCTGATTGAAGGGGTCTAGCGTGGCAGCGGCGGGCCACTCACGGTGACCATGAGAAGCTGCGCCCATCCCTCGAGGGACAGACGCGGTCCGTGAAGAAGCAGGCGTTTGACGTTGGAACGCCAGCTCGGAAGGAACGTGCTTCTTCTAATGATGGCGGAAATAGGCCAATCTCGGCTCAACCATCTGACAGGAGTAGCATTTTCGTCCGTTGAAAGTGAGGCTCGGTGCGTATAGTGCTCTGGCTCTCTCGGAGCCGAGTTCGTGACCACTGCTGCCACTGATTGTTCGCTGTGCAAACCCTGCCGCGTAATGCTGCTGACCACACAGCAGTTCATGAGGCTGGGCGGCGAGAAGTGGGACCGGGGCTTCACCATCCGGGTAGGCAAAAGGGCACGCCTGGTCCATGAGGCGCTCCTCGGGAAGGTGCCCAAGAAGGTCCGCCCACCCGTGAAGGGGGCCTACCGTAACAAGGTCGGCCTGTACCCCTGTGGCGTGCTTGAGCAGGCTTATCGCCAGGTGCTTGCTGAGACGGCGACGGGCTCAGAGGAACGAGAGGGCGCCGCGGGAGCGGCCTGACCGCTCCGTCACGCTGCCCACTCAGTCACCTTCTTCACGCCCTGCGATCCCCGCACAGGCGACGAACCCTGTCAAACACAAGGCCGGCCATCATCGTTGTCTATACGGCGCAGCCATTGCGCTGGTTGGACGTGAGGCTGGCATGAAGTCGATGTCCGAGATAACCCACGATGTTACCGACACGTTCAAGAAGATGGTCGGACGCCTGACAGGCCGTGGTGGTCATAGCACTCACTCCAACAGACCGTCTGTGCAAGACAACAAACCGTCTGCGAAGAAGTGACTGGGTAGAGGTGGAGGCACTCTAGGAAGGTGCCCCCACCTTCATGGCCCGCCGAAACCTGCTTCTTCTTTCCACAGGCGGGGTGAAGGCGTTTCAGGCTTCCTCCATCGTGAAGCCCACCTTCAAAGTGACTTGGTAGTGGAGGACTTTGTCTCCTGCGATCTGACCGCGCGTCTCCAGCACCTCGAACCAGCGTAGGTTGTGGAGGGTCTTATTGGCTCGAGCAATGGCTGTCTGGACCGCATCCTCGATCGACTCCGTCGATGAACCGACCAGCTCAACCGTCTTGTAGATGTGCTCCGACATGACAGCCTCCTCGCTCGCGAAAGCGGTTGAGCAGTCTGGGCTGAGCGTGAGGGACGCACAAGCGCCTGGAAGACGTCTGGCGCGAGTGGCTTGCTGAACGCCACCAACGAAGGTGATTAGGTCGCGATACGGCTCATTAGGTTGATGACGCTGCGGGCTGTCCACTGCCCCCCTCTAGGCGTGGCGATGTGGCGGTCGTTGAGAGCACGGGCAATGCCGTTTGCAGAGGTGATGCCCCCAGCCTTCAGGCCAGCCAGGATGCCCGCGAGTCCCTCAGCGCGCTCCTTCGCACCAGCCTTCACGGCCTCGATGGCGGCATCGTTGCCGAGCCCCTTGAGGTGGGCAGCTCCGTTGGGATTGCCGAGCTTCACCCCCCTTGCCTTGGCCTGTGCCAGGGCGGCCTTGGTTCTGGTGGAGATCATGCGCGCCTCCTTCTCAGCCAGGGCAGCGTAGATGTGCAGGAGGAAGGGATCAGCATCAGGCCCCAGTTCAGTCACGATGAAGGGCACGCGCTTGGTCATCAGGCCGGAGATGAAGTGAACGTCACGGCTGAGGCGGTCGAGCTTGGCGACCAGCACCGGGCACTTACGAAGAGAGGCGTCACGGATAGCAGCAGAGAGCTGAGGACGAGCCTCAAGGGCATCAGCCCCTTTCCCGGTCTCCACATCCACGAACTCAGCCAGGATGGTGAAGCTCTGGTCCTGTGCGAACCGCTCCACGGCCTCCTTCTGAGCCTCCAAGCCGAGACCGCTCCGTCCCTGCGCCTTGGTCGATACGCGGTAGTAGGCCACTGCAACCCTGTCGGTCATGGTCGTCGCCTCAGTCACTTCCGATCCGTGCAAAACCAGCTAACGAACGTTTGGCAGATTTACAAGAAGCGGGCACATGGATGCCACAGCGTGCCTATTGAAGCCTTCGGTCTTGCGCGACGTGGTCCATGACGCGGCACTGACGTGCCGACCTTATCCGCTCTAGCGGGCGCCAGTTCGGCCGCAAAGTCGAACTCGGCCGCTGGGTGGCGCGAGACTGATTTCCCTTACCGTGCTCCCGATGGCCCTCACCCGGCTAAGATGGCCCCGATTGGAAAATGACGCAGTCGGAATTTGCCGGCGCTGGCTCAAATTCTTCTGCTGACACAATGGTCTATCTATCCTTGCACATACAGGAAAGAACGGTATATCTGCCCCCTCATGTCTTCTACTTGCACAGTACCCGCGACGATAAGATCTTTCAGCCATTCGTCCTGCGCACCGCAGTGAGATTGACTCGGCGTACCCCAAGGTCGATTGCAGCTTCATCGCCCCTCCTCGTTTAGGTGAATATGTTAACCCGCAGTGGTGATAGCTGCCCGCCACACCGCAGAGTGGAATCCGTTTGATGTGCTTCTGGGTCGAAAAAGCCCACCTTCAAGAGCTGATAAGGAGCGTGTCTTCTAGGGTAGATGAATTGAGGCTTGGCGCTCCAGCGAAGTCGAAAGATTTCTTGATTGAGCTGCACGGCAGAACTGCCGAGGCTGCAATTATATTCAGAGATCTACCAAAAGTGCATGGCAACGTGATTCAGCGGGCTGTTGGTATCGCACTAGAAAACCATCCGGGAGGATATTCAGAGAGTTCCAAGGATTTCACGTTTTTGTCTGGGCTCAGGGTTCAGGTAGACAACTTCTTTCTCTCCTCGAAGGGGCAAATATTTCTTTTCGAAACCAAAAGACAGCACGGGACGATCCGCGAGGACGGGGTCGCTGGTCGAGCTCTTTGGGCAACTAAGAGAATGATCGAACAGAAAGTAGCGAGGGAGACCGGGCGGCGATTGGCGCACGAGATTGTCGTTGCCTATTTTAGCTATATCGACGCAAGCTTCGGCGGCAAGCCAAAGGCGAAGTCTGTAAATATTGGGACAGCAAGCGCACCGAAAATCATTTCGATGCCTGTTTACTCTCGAGAGGAAATGAACAATATCATTGGACCTTGCTTTGGTGAGTACCTGAATAGAGTAGACCTCACGATCGCTGAGGCCGTAGCGGCTGGGGTTCCGGAACTCATGGTAAGCACAGACCGAAGGCGCGGCTCTGAAGCCCCGGGGGCATTCGAACTGTTTGAGGTGGAACCTGACGAGCGGAATGGACGAATCTTAATAGGTGACGATCCCATGCCCCGCCGCCTCAAAGTGGATGATATCCTCGCGCCGGCTTGACGTCTGCCCCAGACAACCGGAAAGGCTCGCAGGATTTGTGAGGCGTTGGGTGGGGAGCAGCTAGTGGTCCAGGGTCGAAGCGTTCGGCTGTATCTCGTGGACGGCTCGCCCACTGGCATCCTCACGGCCGAGATCATGAACTGGACTGGCCACGCTTTGGTGGCTCCACGTTCCCGGTTAGGAGAGGCACTGAGCCGAGACGAAGCGACCCGGACAGGCGTATACTTTCTCGTCGGCGATGATCCCGAGCAGCCGACAAAATCGCGCGTCTATGTCGGTGAAGGCGATAGTGTAATCGACCGCATCAGGTCGCACGCGAAGGACCCAACGAAGGACTTCTGGAGCAGGGTTTGCATTGTCACGTCAAAGGACGCCAATCTGACCAAGTCTCATGTTCGCTACCTTGAGCATCGGTTTGTGGAACTCACGAAAGGAGCGGATCGAGCAAACATCGCGAACGGGAATGAACCGGGACGGAAGGCGCTCCCGGAGAGCGACATTGCCGACATGGAGTTCTTCATCTCCCAGGTTGAGGTCATTCTGCCTGTGGTTGGCCTCGACTTCCTACGACCGAAGGGCCGGGTTGCTGTTCCGGATGCATCTGGAACGGACGTGAAGCAGCCTCCGAGGTCCCAACTCGAACTGGTGCTCGCAAGCGAGAAGCTCGGGTACAGAGCGGCGGCAGTCGAGATTGATGGCGAGTTGACTGTCCTTGCGAAATCAACCGCGACCGCGAAGAGTGACTTCTCCAGCAAGGGGTACTCTTCGCTCCGAGACCAACTGATAAGCGAGAATCGGCTGGTCGCTGTTCCAGGCAGCCAAGTGCTGGAGTTCGTAGAAGACGTGACGTTCACCAGCGCAAGCGCGGCTGCCGCTGTGATCACCAATCGGAACACAAACGGGCGGACCGCTTGGCGTCTCGTAGGGACAGGGCAGACGCTGAAAGAGTGGCAAGACGCACAGCTCGGTAACCAGCTCTGACACCATGTATCGGCCTGGGCGCTGTGGCGGCTCTACTCGCCACACCCTCGCGACATCGCGTTCCGAACGAGCCACCGCCTCGTGGGGAAGGCCAATCCGAGCTGATCCAGCCCGAACGCTCCTGTAGATGAGCCCCAATCTCCTCGTCATCATCCTCAGAGTTCAGGGGCGGCACGGGGGAAACTTGTGTGGGATGGAAGGTCGAAGCCACTTCATAAATCTGCAGCAAACATTATGACCTCCTCCGGGCAGACAGCGTTCCCCTGCGCAGGGTCCTGACGGGCTCGCAAGGTCCTATCAAGCCAAGCTCTTGCATGAGGTGCCCATTTGCATGGTGCCGGTCCTGCCTGAGAACGGCCGCGAAGCTCCGTCCGGTGGTGAGTAGTGGCGAGCCCCTGTCGGCCGGTGGCGGTCGCTACGGCGGTGCTCTTTAGGCCAGCTTCTGAGGAGGTGTTTCGAGACTGGAGCACTCAGGGCTCATTGATCGTCCTCAAGCGCCTTCCGCTGGGTGCGTAAAACCAAAAGGATGTCTTTCGCTTCCCGCAATGCAGCCTCGGCCGCAGTCGGGTCCCGCCCAAGCCGGACCAAACGCTTCACGAGTGCTCTCTGGTCGTCCCGGTGCTCTTCGGCCTCCTCGACGAGAAGGTTCAGGACGTCATGCCTGTCTGCTGCTGATCCATCCATCGCTTGGCCTCCATGGTTTGGAGACGCCGCTTGTGGGTCCGAAGGATTTGCAGGGTCTGCTCGTAATGCACCAGCACTTCTTCAGCCCTAGCGCTGTTTCGCCCCGCAGCTCTCACATGCGCGATGACGGCCGTCTGCCGAGTGCAGAGGGCCTCCTCTTCGGCCAAGTGCTGCTCGGTCAGTGCGAGCTCGTCGATGAACTGTGTCATCGTGAGCCTCAATCCCTACTGCCCCAGCTATGGGCCTCCTATCGGAGGTCCCACAAGCGATCTTAAGTCGCCCCCGACTACGGATGCCGCCACATCTGCGACGCCCGGATAGTTACGCATCCTTGATGTGGTGTTCTTCGTCGAGCCTTTCCAGCCAGCGTCTGAAGGCCCGTACCTGACGAGCTGATGAGCCCTTCACGAGGTGGGACAGCGCCTCATGAGAGACGAGGCTCATCATGTGCTCGCCCTTCACCGTAGGGATCGTGATGTAGCCCCAGGGACCCCTTGTGAGGCCATCCTGGCGGCGGTGCCTGAAGGTGGAGAGATGCCAGCCCATGGCTGCTGCCCCGTCCTTTGAGACCAATCAGAGCTGGCCCTCCCAGACTGTAGCGTGGACCCTGAAGTCCCTCCTGATGCCTTTGATCCCAGGGCTGAAGCTGAGAACCTGGGGTGATGCTCTCGCGCTCTCATCGCGAACCATTCCACCTCCTGATCGTGCCTCCATGCTTGCTGCGGGTCCACTCCTCTGCCGCATAGGTTGCGGAGTTCACTCGCAGTTCAGCTTGGTTCTCACTACTCTCCCGATGTGGAATGGCTTAGTATCTGAGGAGCTGGAGGTGCACTCGGCTACCGGCACGGGTGAGAGCATGTCGGGGTACTCTCAAGCTGGCGCGGTCCAAAACGGCGAAGCCGCCAACCAACGGCACTACCGCGCGTTCGTCCTTGACGCAGATGGCAACGTCCTGCGCATCGAGCACCTCACGGTGCAGAACGACGATGCAGCGATCTCACTCGCAGGGGCGATGGTGGAGGGCCGCGTCATCGAGCTGTGGGACGGGCTTCGCTTCATTGAGCACTTCGAGCCAAGTGCCGCCACGAAATAGTCGGCCTCAGCTCGGAACGCTTGTCGCTTGGTCGTTTTAACCCATGTCAACGCTGGCATTGGGCGGAACGCCAGCGTCTCTGGTTCAGCGCGAGCCGCCCATGATGGCGCATGAGACGTGTCACGCTTCTTCTTCGATCTGCACAGCGACAGCCTCTCCACCTGGGATGATGACGGTGTGGAGTGCGACACCAACGATGAGATTGCACACCACGCGCTGAAGCACCTTGCGGAAGCCGCAGAGGACAGCACTGCGCGCGGCAGTCACGCTGTGGTGTCTGTTCGCAACAAGGCTGACCGGGCGGTCTTGACGGCAACGTACACGCCTTTTGGCGGACCGCGTGTCGAGTGGTCAGATCGGAAGCCCGGAAAGGGCGCGGGCTTCGTACCCAATCCTCCATCACTTTCAGGGCCAGCTTCGCTGCTGTAGCCGTGACCGGAGCCAATCTAAGGCTCCAGCGTGTAGCGCGGAAACCGCTTCAACTCCTCGGCCATGCGGATGCGCTTCTCGATCTAAGCTTGTGAACGTGGCCTTGGTTGGCCTGCTCTGGTGGGCTCGGTGGGCGGAGGTAGGTCCATCGTAAGAGGTCTTGCGGTCTGGTGAAGCTGCCGCGTTCGGCCGCCCCTCTGCCCTGGTGAGTGAGGTGGTCGGGAGGCTGAACGCCTGACCTCGAACCTAGGCACCGGGATGTGCAACCTTTACAGCCTCCGAGCCAGTCCGGACGAAATGCGCAAGGCGTTCGGAGTAGAGCACGACCGCACGGGTAACCTCCCTCCGCTCCCTGGCATCTTCCCTGACCAGATGGCACCCGTCGTCTGGAACGCACCCGAGGGACGCGAGCTGGCGATGATGCGCTGGGGCATCCCCGGCCCAAAGGCGTTCGGGGAGCACCCCGTGACGAACGTGCGCAACGTCGCGAGCCCGCACTGGCGGCCCTGGTTGAAGCCCGAGTTCCGCTGCCTTGTGCCAGTGACCTCCTTCAGCGAGTACGCCGACACCAAGCCGCGCAAGACGCCGGTGTGGTTCGCGCTGTCCGAGGACCGCCCGCTGTTCGCCTTCGCGGGCATCTGGCGGCCCTGGAGGGGCGTGCGAGGGACGAAGAAGGAGAACCCGGACCGGGCCGAGGAGGAGCACCGGCTGTTCTCGTTCCTCACCATCGAGGCCAACGGGGTTGTTGGCCCCGTCCACCCGAAGGCCATGCCGGTGCTGCTCACGAACCCGGATGAGTGGGCGACGTGGCTGGAGGCTCCGACACAGGAGGCGTTGCAGCTCCAGCGCCCCCTACCGAACGAGATGATGCAGGAAGTGGCGAGAGGAGACCGTCGAGACGGAGCCTGAAGTTCTTAAGGCTCAAATCCCGGTAGGCAGCTTCACGGCCTCGACACATGCTCGCATCGCCTCCAGCGAAGCAGCGCCCGCGTACCGCCCCA
This sequence comes from Methylobacterium nigriterrae, assembly GCF_037106235.1. Classification (NCBI taxonomy): domain Bacteria; kingdom Pseudomonadati; phylum Pseudomonadota; class Alphaproteobacteria; order Hyphomicrobiales; family Methylobacteriaceae; genus Methylobacterium; species Methylobacterium nigriterrae. Next base: position 179,788 of record NZ_JBAWTG010000002.1, read on the forward strand.
TCGTCATGCCGAGAGGCAGCGCCGTGCCGTCCAGCGTTCCATCCTCGGCCTTGTGCCCGACGACGTTCGCGATGGTCCACGCGGTGTACCCCTGGGCGCCACGCTCCAGCCCTTGGACAGCCTGCCGGATGAACCAGCGGCGCCATGAGTGGAAATCGATGTTGGACTGACGCTGCTCCTCTGAGCCTCGCTCATCGACTCCGAGCCGCCTTCTCTCTCGCGTGAAGGCTTGGCTGACAGGGGCGGAACGGTCTCGCTTGGAGCCCTCTCGCTGCTCCTCAAGGTCGTGGAAGAGGTACTCGTCAGGCCCCTTCCCTGCTGTCCTGCGGGCGATCAGGTCCATCAGGCCAGGATGTGCCGGGATCGTTCTGAGGCCACTCGGTGTCTTGGCATCGGTGACGCGCAGGCATCCGTTGGCACAGTCCTCCACCCGAAGCCCAGCCACCTCCTCTAGGCGCAAGCCGCTCAAGGCACTCGTGAGGGAGAACTCACGTTCCCGCTCGGAGCGCATGCCCGTCAGGAGCTTGCGCACCTCATCATCCGTGAAGGGCCGCTTCTTCCCACTGATCACCTCCCGGCGCTGCTTCGGCTTCTCCAGGGACTGCTCCAGCCAAGGATTCTCCTGAGTGCCGTGGCGCTTCTTGAGCCAGCGCCAGTAGGACCGGAGGCAGGACAAATCCTTGTTGGCGGTCTTCACGTCCACGCCGGGCTCGATGAACTGGTCGTGGATGTACCGGCCCGCAACCCGCTGAGTGATCGCCTCCACGCTCTTGGGGGTTCGCGTGCGCCCGCACCAAGCCTCCAGCCGCGCCAGTGAGCGGCGGATGTCGTCCTTGTAGCCGATGGAGAGTTCAGCCTTCTCCGCGAACCAGCGGTCCACCAGAGCCGTCAGCGGGGTCCGGTTCCCGAGCGCAACGGCAGCGAAGGTCTCGGCTGCCTCAAGCCCATGCTGTCGCTCGACGGCATCCACGGTCTCGCTGAAGGCGTCGTCCTCTGGGTCGTACCCCTCTTCCTCAGGCCCCGCGTTGTCCATCCGCAGGCGGCCCTCCTCACGAAGGCGCTTCACCTCCAGAGCCTGCTCTACCAGCGAGGATTGTACGGCGGTCGCCTTGGTGCCTGCGAGTGAGGCGCGGAGGCGCCTGATCACGTCCACCTTCTCTCGTTCGGCCTCCAGAGGATCAGTGGTCTTCAGAGTCTCTTTGAGCTTCGTCTTGCCGAGCTTGGGGACTTGGGAGGGCGGAACTCGGATCACCACACGGATTCGATTCCCGTGCCATTCGAGGTTCCTGCCTAGCTTCTTCTGGGGCATCGTGGAGGGGCCTTGGAGGTGGAGTGTCCCCCACGAAATCCCCCAATGTGTCCCCCAAATCAAGATCGAAAAACCCAACGATCTCAACAATTCAAGGACTTAGATGCCTCTTGGAGGATGGTCCCGCTCCCTCCGCCACCTGACCAGCGTCGGCTGGCACCCGCACAGCATCGCATGTTCGCGCGTCGTGCCGTGCGCGACGGCTCGATAACCGCTGGATCGCCAGGAACAAACGAACCCCTCCGGCCCGAATCGGCGGCCGAGACTACTGGTCCCGACAGTCAAGGCCAATCAGGCTCTCCCCTGCGGGAGCCTGAGCTGTTCGCTCTGACACGGTCGCCAGCCGCGCCGGCCACGCTCGGCCATTCTGAGCGTCGCCTGCGGGCCGGAATCGGAACGCCTGTCGGGCCCGCACTGTTAGACGCGGAATCTTTGCCGGGCGCCCGGCTCACATCGCCCACGCCGCCGCGCAGATTCGCGGTTCAACCCGACCGGCCGTGATGATTCAGCGTCCGACTCCGTCCGATTGTCGAACGGCTTCAGCTTCCACGACTCTATTTCAAAGCCGTGTAAGCTGGCGTTAATACTGAACGCGTCCTCTCTAACGCTTCACATCCCTCAGCCGTCCGGGTCAGCGAACCTGGACCGAAGCGCCTGGAGGCAAGCGTTCTATGCGTTACCTGCCCGAACTGCCACGTTGGAACCCGCCGGCGATCATCGCCTGGAGACCGACGCGTGTTGCTGGACTTCCTCTGGCTCTGGCCGCCTGTGCGCTGTCAGGCTGGGGGGCGTTCGCTGGCAGAGCCGCGTCGCAGCGCGACCTCGCCCAGCAAGTCAGCCTCCTGCAAGCGGATCGCGACGGGTTGACGGGCCGCCTGAGGCAGACAGAGCAGGCCAATGCCGAGCTCTTGCGCGATTGGCAGGGCAAGCTGGCCTCTGCCCGGGACGAGCTGAACCAGACTGCAGCCGCTCGCGACGGTGCAAGAACGCAACTCGCCAGCGCACAGCGCGAACTTCTCACCCTGAAGAAGCGGCTTGATCAGGCACGTGACCGCGTCGCCGAGACGGGCAGCATCAGGGCCGGCGAGACATCGAAGAAGCCTGCGGCCAAGCCGTAGCGCGATCTGATCCTCACACCCTTGGCTCGTCGGCCGAATGAGGCTTCTCGACGGGGGAGCCCCGCAGGGCGGTGCAGCCCTCTGCACCGAGGCGCTGCCGCTGGTTTGTGGTCTCGTCGCCTTCCGCGACCATGCTAAGGGGGCAGCCCGGATGGTCGTGTCGCCGTCGATCCTATCGGACAGATCCTTCAGGACGATGCGGTGGGTCTTGGCCCTATCGAACGCATATCGGCGCAGGCAGCCCAAGCTGGCGTGGACGGTGCAGTGGGCCGCCCCAGTCGAAACATGACTTCACCAGTCTTCGCAAACAGCTTTCGACGGTGCCGATTCTGTTCAGATGGCTCCGCTCCGAGAATTGGTGGCAGCAATGCACTGATCCGCAGAGGTTGGATGCGAGCGTTCAGGTTCGGAACGCACTCTCTCACTTCATTGCATCATCAATGCCGCCGCGCAGCACTGGAAGATCCGTGCCTCAGGCCCCGAAGGCTTTCCTCATGACGCAGAGAATATACCACGACGCGTGAAGGGCATCCGCGCGCCGTCCTGTGGCGAGATGTGCGCGGCCACGCTCAACCGATTGTCGAAATCGCGCGTGGCGTGACCGGCGAAGCGCGTCGCCGGATCGAGCCTTGATATCAGGCATATTGCATACCAGAGTTGCAATCCCCGGCGTCGGCAGCTATAAGATTCATGTGAGATGCACCTTTGCGGGACGCCGATGCCAACGTTAAGCGCTTTCGACGCCGTTGCGTGGTTGGGTGCCCAAAGCGGTCGCATGCACGCCGTTTTCAAAGCACCGGCTCGGTAGCCGCGCGTCGGATTGCTTTACCCGGTTGGTCGGCAAGGTTTCTCTCCAACACTGAGGCAAGCTCTGGTATGCCCGAAATCACCGGCGCACCGCGGCACGGCGGACGCATTTTCGGCTTCCGTCTTTTCCGGCCGATCCTTGCCGGTGCGACCCTGCGAGAGCGCCTCGTCGCCTGCCTGGGAGCTCTCGCGGGCATCACGCTCACTGGCTTGCTCTGCGGCTGGTTCTTCGGCGAGGGGCCGCACATCCCGCTCATCGTGGCGCCTATGGGCGCATCGGCCGTTCTCCTGTTCGCGGTCCCGGCGAGTCCGCTCGCGCAGCCGTGGCCGGTCATCGGCGGCAACACGATCTCCGCTTTCATGGGCGTCCTCGCAGCGCATCTCATTCCAGACCCCGTGGTGGCGATCGGTGTTGGCGTCTCGTTGGCGATCGCCGCGATGTCGCTTACGCGTTCTCTTCATCCTCCCGGCGGAGCCGCTGCCTTGACCGCGCTCATCGGCGGACCGGCGGTCACGTCTGCCGGTTTCCTGTTCCCTTTGTTTCCGGTCTGCATCAACTCGGTGATCCTGGTTGCCCTCGGAATCGCGTTCCACAAGGTCTCGCGTCGCAACTATCCGCATGTTCCGGTGGTGGTGCCGGTGAACAACCACGGAACCGCTGACCTGCCCGCAACGATCCGCGTCGGGTTCAAACCGGAAGATGTCGATGCGGCGCTGGTTGCCTTGGACGAGACGCTCGACATCGACCGCTCCGATATCGACAGGCTCCTGCATCAGGTTGAACTCCACGCACTGGTGCGTACAGAGGGCGATCTCACCTGCCGCGAGGTCATGTCGCGCGACGTGGTCACGATCGGTTTGGACGACAGCGCCGGGCGGGCGCGCGAGCTACTTCTCACGCACAACATCAGGACCCTGCCAGTTGTCGATGCGGCCGGCCGGCTGAAGGGAACGCTCGGCTTGCGGGAACTGGCACTCCGAGACCCCAGCAGCATCGCAGCGGCGATGTCCGATGCCAGGACTGCCGCTCCCGATGATCCCGCCGTCGGCCTGGTCCAGACGCTGACCGACGGTCGGACTCACGCGATCGTCGTCACGGCCGCGGACCGGACAGTGCTCGGCGTCATCACGCAGACGGATCTGCTGGCGACCTTGGCGCGCTCTGCATCGGCGAAGGCTTTCGGCCCGCGAGCTGATATGGCGGCCTGAAAGGGCTCGCCACGCTACGACGCTCCTCGACGGGACGAGGCCACTCCGATTCCGACACTCGAAGCGCGTCGTCCGGCACCCGCCATTGCGGCAGCTGTGAGAGGTCAACGCAATCTGTCGTGACGTCGTCCGTTCAGGTTGCATCAGGCGCATCGCAGGCGTGGAGATTTCGGATGCCGGACCGCGAGAGCGCCTTCTCCATCCTCAAACCCGCTCTCGCCATTCCGGCCTCAACGGGGCCGACTGCGTAGCGCTCGATCCCGAGGCCCGCTCGCCCGACGTCGGCATCACGCCGGAGGGCAGGGCGCGGCCCGCGAACCGCGCAAACAGGGCGGGCTTGATGACGAGCGTCAGTAAAGTCGCGCTCACGAGCCCGCCGATGACCACGGTGGCGAGCGGGCGCTGCACCTCCACTCCCGTTCCCGTCGTGAGCGCCATCGGCGGGAAGCCGAGGGCGCCCACCAGCGCCGTCATCAGGACCGGCCGCAGCCGCGCCAGCGCGCCCGCCAGGATCGCGGCATCGCGCGGGGCCCCCTCCGCCATGCCTCGGCGCATCTCGCTCAGCATCACGAGGCCGTTCAGAACCGCGACGCCCGACAGGGCGATGAAGCCGACTGCAGCCGTCACCGAGAGCGGCATGCCTCGCAGCCATAGGGCCAGAACGCCGCCGGTGAGAGCCAGCGGCACCGCGCTGAAGACGAGGAGGGTGTCGCGGGCCGAGCGGAGCGCCGCGTAGAGCAGCGGCAGTATCAGCGCGAAGCAGCCCGGGAGGCCGAGACGGGCGCGGGCCGCCGCGAGATTCTCGAACTGACCGCCCCAGGCGATCCAAGCGCCTGCCGGGAGAGGCAGAGCGTCGACCTGAACCTGCGCCACCGCGACCACGGAGGCGATGTCGCGCCCGCGCACGTTGGCGGTCACGACAATGCGCCGCTTGCCGTTCTCGCGGGAGATCTGGTTCGGACCGTCGGTCACCTCGAAGGCGGCCACTTGGCGCAGGGGCACGGAAGCCGCGTGCCGGTTCAAGCCCGTCGGCAGCGGCACGGGAAGGGCCTTCAGGGCCTCGATGTCGTCACGGACCCCGTCGGAGTGTTCTGCTCGACCGCCTCGGCGAGGTCGCTCAGAGAGAGCCCGAGACCGACGAGCTTCCCGGAATCTGGCTCGATCTGGTACTGCTTCCGGTAGCCGCCGATCACGTCGACGCCCGCCACGCCCGGCACCGTGCGGAGCAGCGGGCCGATCACCCAATCCTGCAAGGTGCGCGGGTACGAGGCCTGCTCGAAGCCGGGCCGCAGGCGCTGACCCTCCGGCGTCAGAGAGCTGCCGTCGGGCTGGAAGCCGGGCCGGCCCTCCGGCACGCTCACGTGAGGGTTGGCGAAGGCGACGGTCCACATCACGACCTCGCCGAGCCCGGTCGAGATCGGGCCGAGATGCACGTCGGTGCCCGGCGGCAGACGTCCCTTGATCTCGCCGAGGCGCTCATTCACCTGCTGGCTGGCGAAGTAGACGTCGGTGGCATCGCTGAAGATCGTGGTGACCTGCGCGAAGCCGTTGCGCGAGAGCGAGCGCGTCACCTCGAGCCCTCGGATCCCTGCGAGCGCCGTCTCGATCGGGTAGGTGACCTGCGCCTCGACATCAAAGGGCGGAAGTTGCGGCACCAATGCGTTGACCTGCACCCGGTTGTTGGTGATGTCGGGCACCGCGTCGATCGGCAGGCGCGAGACCGCGGCGAGGCCGAGCGCGGCAATTGCGAGCGAGGCGAGCAGGACTGGCCAGCGCTGCCGCACCGAGAAGGCCAGGATGGTGCCGGGTACCGTGAGGCGGCGCTCGATCGATCTGGCTTGAGCGGGCGCAACCGCGATGCCGGCAGCCTCGACCTGTTCCGGAGTCAGCACGACAGTGTCCTCCGTAGACTCCGCCTCGACGAGTCCATGGCCGGCCTCGCGACGATCGCCGTGTCGATGGCCAGCATGAGCATCGCCGTCTTGATCGGCGCCCGCCACTGATGCCACCTCGGCATGCTCGGCCTGCGTTTTCGCGGCGACGACGGGCTGCCACCACGCGAGGACGGGTTCAGCGGCCGACTGGATCGACGTGGACAGTCCCGGGACCAGGGCACTGGCCGCGGCGCCCGCCACGAGGGCCGCCGGCGGGACGAGAAAGCGAAACATGACCTTATCCCCGTGACGCCGCGGAAGCGGCTTCCATCGCGGGCCGCCGCGTGGTGCGGCGCCCAGGCGCGCCCGCGCGCGCGCGGGCGGCCACGGCCGCGCGGGCGGACGTGGAGCGCTCGGCGGAGCGCCGCCGGACGATCAGGCGCGGGGTGGCTTGCGGGGAGGCGCGAGTTCGCGCGCGGTCGGGGCCCGCCCACTCGGTGAAGCGGATCTCGGCCGGAGGGCGCAACGTCGGAGACGTCTCTGCCGTGGCGGTCAACGCCTGATGGCAGGCGCACTGCGTGCAATGATGAGCGATCCCGCCATCGGCATGGCCGCCCGGCCCATCTTCGTCCCAGTCGAGAACGGGAAGGTCGAGGCTGAGATGCGCGGCAACGGCGTGACCGTCCGAGGCGGCGGCCCGGCCCTCGTAGGCCGGCAGGCACAGGACGAGCACGGCCAGCAGTGCGACCAGCCGCCGGCGCACGCCCGCAGGGCGGTCGTTGTCGCGTCGGGGCGGGCGTTTCCGCGTCACGTGACGGTCAGGTCCTCGGCAGCCTATCGGCACGAGAGGAACTCTAGAAGGCGAACCGGACGCGAAAGGCTCCGGTTCGCATCTGCGTGCCGCAGCGCACCGAGACCGGCGGGCGGACGAGGCTCCGCCAATGCTCGACCTGGGGCGCCCCCGGAAAGCGGCGCTTCGTGGACAGCGGCGGTTCGGCGCACTATGCGCTGGGACCGCATGCCCACCGTGACGCCACCCGCCGCCCGATGCGCGCGCTGATCGACCTCGTCCGCGCCATGCGGCCCCGCGACCGGCGGCGTCTCCTGCTGATCGCCCTAGGGCTCGCCGCGGCGGCACTGTTCGAGGTGGTCGGCGTCGCCTCGGTGGTGCCCTTCCTGACCCTTGTGGGGGATCCTGCTGCTGCGGCCCGCATTCCCTATCTCGCGAGCGCCCGCGACGCGCTCGGGCTTGCCGACGACCGCGGTTTTCTCATCGCGACCGGGGCCGCGGCGCTTGTCGCCATCCTGACGACGAGCCTCGTCAATGCCGGGCTCACCTTCGCGCAACTTCTGTTCACGAACTTGGCCGGCTACAGCTTCGCGCGCAGGTTGCTGCTTCGCTACGTCGACCGGGAGCGCCTGTTCTTCGCCCAGGCTAACAGCGCGGAGCTCGCCAAGAACGTGCTCAGTGAGACCGACCGCCTCGTCGTCGGCGTGCTGACGCCCGCCACCGTGATCGCCTCGCGGGCCGTCTCGGCGCTGGCCGTGATCGCCTTCCTGCTCGCCTACGCGCCGCGGCTCGCCTTGATCCTCGGCGGCGGCTTCGGCGGCCTCTACGTGGCTCTGTACCTCGTGATGCGCGCGCGCCTGGCCCGCCTCGGCGCACGGGCGGTGGGCGACAACGAGCGGCGCTACCGCGTGGTGCAGGAGACCTTCGGGGCGCTGACCGAGCTGAAGCTCTACGGCCGGGCCGAGCATTTCGCCGCGCAGTTCGACGCGCCCGCCCGCGCCTACGCCCGCGCTACCGCCGCGAGCCTGCTGACGGGGCAGATGCCCCGCTTCGTCATCGAGAGCCTCGCCTTCGGCGGCGTCATCGTGGTCGTGCTGTTCGCGCTGTCGCAGGGGCTCGACACGGCCGGCCTGCTGCCGCTTCTCGGCCTGTTCGCCTTCGCCGGCTACCGGATGCTGCCGGCCTTCCAGAACATCTTCACCTCGCTGGCACTGCTGCGCTTCTACCTGCCGGCCGTGCGCGTGGTGGTGGACGAGCTGGCCGGCGAGCGGGCCGCCCGACCCCGCACGATCGAGCGCCTTCCCTTCCGCGACCGCATCCGCGTGTCGGCGGTCAGCTTCGACTACGAGCCGGGACGCCCTGCCCTCTCGGGCATCAGCCTCGACATCGCGGCGCACGCCACGGTCGGGCTCGTGGGCCGCACGGGCTCGGGCAAGTCGACGCTCGTCGGGCTCCTGCTCGGCATCCTGACGCCGCGGGCGGGGCAGATCACGGTCGACGGCGTTCCCCTCGACGCCGGCAACCTGCAGTCGTGGCAGAATCGGATCGGCTACGTCCCGCAGGACGTGTTCCTGATCGACGGGACGGTGGCCGAGAACATCGCGCTCGGGCTCGCGGAGGTCGACATGCGGGCGGTGGAGCGGGCGGCGCGGCTCGCCGGCCTGCACGACGTCATTGCAATCCTGCCGGGTGGCTACGGTGCCCATGTCGGCGAGCGCGGGGCCCGGCTCAGCGGCGGCCAGCGCCAGCGCATCGGGATCGCGCGGGCGCTCTACCATGATCCCGACGTGATCGTGTTCGACGAGGCGACCTCGGCGCTCGACGGCGAGACGGAGGCCGCCGTGATGGGCGCGCTGTCCGAACTCGCGGGAACGCGCACCCTGATCATGATCGCCCACCGCCTCACGAGCCTCGCCCGCGCCGACACGGTGCACGTGCTGGAAGCCGGGCGCCTCGTCGCCTCGGGTCCGCTCGGAGCCGTCATGCCCCATCTCGGCCAGACCGAGCCGGCCTGACATGTGCGGCATCGCCGGCCTCGTCGATCCGCGCCTCTCCGCCGACGCGCTCGGCGCGGGCGCCTCCGCCATGGCGGACGCCCTCGCGCATCGCGGGCCGGACGGGAGCGGGGTCTGGTGCGCGGCGGAGCGCGGCGTCGCCTTAGCCCACAGGCGGCTCGCGATCGTCGAGCTCAGCGAGGCCGGGGCTCAGCCGATCCTGTCGGCCGATCGGCGGTGGGCGCTCAGCTACAATGGCGAATTGTACGACGCGGCCGAGCAGAGGCCGGCGCTCGCCGCCGCCGGCCACACCTTCCGAGGCACGTCCGACACCGAAATCCTGGTCGAGCTGATCGCCCGCCACGGGGTCGCGGGGGCACTCGACAAGGTCGAGGGCATCTTCGCCTTCGCGGCCTATGACCGGGCCGAGGACAGGCTCTGGCTCGCGCGCGACCGGATGGGCGTGAAGCCGCTCTTCTATGCCGCGTCGGAGCGGGGCCTGCTCTTCGCCTCGCAGCTCTCGGCGCTCGCCGCCTGCCCGGGCTTCGCGCCCGAGATCGACCCCGCCGCCGTGTCGAGCCTGCTGCGCCACGGCTACGTGCCGGCACCGGGCGCGATCCTGCGCGGCGTGCGCAAGCTCGAGGCCGGCCACATCCTGTCCTGGCGGCCCGGCGAGATGCCGGCGATCACGCCCTACTGGAGCCTCGACGCGGCCATCGCGGCGGGCCGCGACGACCCGTTCCGGGGCACGCCCCGGGAGGCCGCCGACGCGCTCGAAGAACGGCTGCGGAGCGCGGTCCGGCGGCAGTTGATGAGCGACGTGCCGCTCGGCGCCTTCCTGTCGGGCGGCATCGATTCCTCGACCGTCGCCGCAATGATGGCCGCGAGCGGGGCCCGGACCCGCACCTTCGCGGCGGGGTTTCCGGAGGATCCGCGCTTCGACGAGAGCCGGTACGCCGAGAGCGTGGCCCGCCATCTCGGCACCGACCATACGACGATCCCGATCGGCGAGGCGCAGGCGCTCGCGCTGGTCGAGCGGCTTCCCGAGATCTTCGACGAGCCGCTGGCCGACCCGTCCGGCCTGCCGACCCACCTCCTCTGCGCCGCCACACGCGCGGCCGGCATCACGGTGGCGCTCTCGGGCGACGGCGGCGACGAGCTGTTCGCGGGCTACGACCGATACGCGCTCGCCGCCCGCTTCGCCCGCCGCGTCGAGCCCGTGCCGCGTCCCCTGCGCAGCCTCGGCGCGGCGGCGCTCGGCGGGCTGCCGCGGGGGCCGGCGGCCCTGCTGGCGCGGGCCCTGCCCGACCCCTGGGGCGGGCCCGAGGGCGTCGACCGCCTGCGCAAGGCGGCGGCGCAACTGCCCGGCAGCGGGTTCGACCTCTACCGGCGGCTGCTGACCCTCAATCCGGACGCCGCCGCGCTCGCCCGCGGCGTGCCGGGCCTGCCGAGCCCGATGGACGCGCCCGGATCGCTACCCCTGCTTGCACGGATGCGCCGTCTCGACAGCCTCGCCTACCTTCCGGACGACGTTTTGGCGAAGGTGGACCGCGCCAGCATGGCGGTCGGGCTCGAGGCGCGGGTGCCGCTGCTCGACCGCGAGATCGTGGAGTTCGCCTGGCGCCTTCCCGACAACATCCTGAACTATCAGGGAAAATCAAAATGGCCGCTGCGCGCCGTGCTGGCCCGGCACGTGCCGGCCGCCCTGTTCGAGCGGCGCAAGCAGGGCTTCGCGCCGCCGCTCGCGGCCTGGTTGCGGGGGCCCCTGCGCGATTACGCGCGGGACCTGCTCGCGAGCCCCGGATCCGGCGGCGGATTCCTGGATCCGGCGCGCGTGCGCCGCAAGCTCGACGAGCATCTGGCCGGTACGCACAACCATGCGGTGGGGCTCTGGCCGCTCCTCACCTTCGAGGCGTGGCGGCGGCGCTGGATTCGGTGAAGGAGAGGACGGCATGAGCGACACCATCACGCTGACGGCCACCGACGGGACGCGCGCCGCCCTGGCGCTGCGGGGCGCCGAGCCGATCTCCTGGCAGGTCGGGGGCCGCGAGTATCTCTGGAGCGGCGATCCCGAGCACTGGAACCGGCAGGCGCCCTGGCTCTTCCCCGTGGTCGGCGCTTCCTCGGGCGGCGTTGTGCGGGTGGAGGGTCGGGAATTTCCCATGGCGCAGCATGGCTTTGCGCGCGATCTCCGCTTCCGCGCGGTGGCGCACGACGACACCTCCGCGACGCTGCGGCTGGAGGACGGGCCCGAGACGCGCACGCACTATCCCTTCGCCTTCCGGCTCGACATCACCGCGCGGGTGAGGCCGGCGGGGCTCGATCTCGCGGTCGAGATCGGCAATCCGGGCGAGGTTCCTCTGCCCTACGCGGTCGGCTTCCACCCGGCCTTCCCCTGGCCGTTCGCGGGCGGGACCCGGGCGGCGGGCGGCGGCTACGCCGTCGTGTTCGAGGAGCCGGAACGGCCGATGGTGCCGGAGGTGGGCGAGGGCGGGCTGCTGGCGCGGGCCGAGCGGCCGGTCCCGCTCGAGGGCGATACCCTGGCGCTCGACCCTGAGTTGTTCACCGAGGCCCTGGTTTTCCGGAACGCACGCAGCCGCTGGTTGAAGTTCACCGGCCCGGGAAACGGAACAATTCATGTACTCGTGGACGACTTCCCGCACCTCGCGATCTGGACGAAACCCACCGCGCCGTTCCTGTCGCTCGAATGCTGGACCGGGCACGCCGATTGGGTAGGGTTTGCCGGCGAATTGTCGGAGCGCGACTCGCAGCGCAGCCTGCCGCCCGGCGCCGTCGCGCGGCACGGGGTGCGGCTGAGCGTCGAGGGCTGAGGCGGGGCATGCGGATCTGGGTGTCGCGGCCGGAACCGGGCGCGGGGCGCACCGGGCGGCGTCTGGCCGGTCTCGGCCACGTGCCGCTCGTCGCGCCGGTGCTGGCGGTGCGCCCGACCGGGGCGGCGCTGCCGGCCGAGCCGCCGGACGCGCTCCTCGTGACGAGCGCCAACGCGGTCGAGGCCCTGGCGGCGACGGCCGGCGCCGGCGCCCTGCGGGGCCTGCCCGTCTTCGCGGTGGGGAGCCGCACGGCGGCGCTCGCGGAAGCGGCGGGGTTCGGGCCGATTTACGATGCCGGCGGCGATGCGGGCGACCTCGCGCGCCTGGTGGCGGCGCGGCTCGCCCGGGGCAGGCGCCTCCTCCACGTGGCGGGGGCCGAGCGCAAGGCGGAGCCCGGCGCCTCGCTCGCACGGGCGGGCTACGCGCTGGCGACGCTTGTCGCCTACGCGGCCGAGCGGGTGCCGGCGCTGCCCGAGGCGGTCGCGGCGGCCTTGGCCGCCGGGCAGCTCGACGCGGCCCTGCACTACTCCCGCAGAAGCGCGGCGGTGGCGTACGATCGTGCCGAGGCGGCCGGGCACGGCGGAGCTTTCCGGGCGCTCAAACATTACTGCCTGTCGGCTGACGTGGCCGTACCCCTGGAAGCCGGGGGAATCGTGGCCCATTTCGTCGCGGTGCGGCCGCGGGAGGAGGATCTCCTCGCGGGGCTCGCGGAGGCGTTCTGAGATCCGCCCGGCATCGGCTCTCGCCCCGGCGAGGCTCGCGGTGCTAGGAGGGACCGAAACCGCGGCGCCGCAGGGCGGCCCGCAGCGGCATGGCGCCTCGGTGCGGCCGCCCTCGACCGGGCCGGCGGGCGCGCCCCGCACGACGGCCGCCCGTCGGGGCGCCATCGGGCGTCGAGAATAGGGAGACCAAGGGCCGTGAAACCCCCGAGCGACGCCAACCGCCCGAACCAGGGCTCCCCGAACAAGGGCGCCGGCCCGGAGCCCGGCAAGGGCGGCGCGTCCGGCAGGCCCGGCGCCGGCCCGACGCCCTCCACCCCGGCGGGCAAGGACGCAGCGGCCGGCATCAGGGCCGACGCACCGAAGCCCGGCGGCGCGACGCCGGAGGCGGGCAAGGGCGAGATAGGCAAGGGCGAGCCGGGCAGGACCGACGCCCCGAAGGACGCGCCCAGGTTCGAGCCCGCAAAGGGCACGCCGGCCGCGACGGGCGGCGCTCCGACCGCCGCTCCCAAGCCTCCGGAAGCCGGCAAGCCCGGCGAGGCCGCCAAACCCGCGGCTGCGGGCGCGGACCCGGTCAGGACGACGGGCGGCTCGGCCGGAGGGCCGGCAACGCCCGGCGGTCCGGCCCCGGCCGCCAAGCCGGCCACCCCCGCCTCCGGTCCCTCTCAAACCGGCGCAACCGGCCCGGCGCCGGCCGGGGTCAAGGCCGACGCGCCAAGGACCGAGCCGGGCAAGACCGAGCTGGGCAAGACGGAACCGGGCAAGTCCGAGCCGGGCAAGTCCGAGCCGGGCAAATCCGAGCCGCCGAAGTCCGAGTTCTCCAGAGCGGAGGCGCCCAAGACGGAACCGCCCAAGACGGAGGCGCCGAAGTCGGATCCTCCGAGGAGCGGCTTCGCCGGCACGCAGCCGCCGGGCGGCCCGCGTCCGGGCGGCGCCACCGACGGACCCATCATCGATCTCAAGGCCAACCGGGTCCCGGATCCGGCGGGGAGCAAGGATACGGCCAAGGCGGCGGCCGGCACGATGGCCGCCGGCCTCGCCAGCGCGCCGAAGGCGGGCGATCCCAAGTCCGGCGATCCCAAGTCCGGCGATCCCAAGTCCGGCGACCTGAAGCCAGGAGACCTGAAGCCCGGCGAGAAGCCGGCCGCGGAGAAGCCCGCGGGCGCGGCGCCGCGCATCGCGCCCGAGGCAGCCGCCGCGCCGGACCGGCGCGGGCCGGGCTTCGGCTCGGTCGCGGCCGCGGGTCTACTCGGCGGCGTGATCGGCGCGGGCCTGCTCTTCGCGGTGGAGCGGGCGGGCGTGCTGCAGAACCGGGGCGAGGACCAGCGGATCGCCGCCCTCGACCAGCGGGTCGCGGGGCTCGCCCCGCGCGACGCGCTCAGCGGTCTCGAGAAGCGCGTCGCCGCCAACGAATCCGCCCTCAAGCCGCTGCCCGAGGCGGTGCGGAATGCCGAGGCCACGGCCAAGCAGGCGCTCGCGCAGGCGGGTGCCGGGCAGGCGGGTGCCGCCCAGCCCGGCGAGAGCGGCGGCCAACCCGCCGCGGCCCCGGACGGCGCGCAGGCCGCCGCGCCCGCGCTCCCCGCCGATCTCGCGGCCCGTCTCGACGCCCTCGACCAGCGCGTCTCGGCCCTGCAGGAGGAGCCCGGCCGCGAGCAGCCCGGCGATTCGAAGCTCACGGCGACCCAGGCCGGGGATGGCGGCCAGAGGCTCGCTGCCCTCGACGACCGCCTGAAGGCGCTCCAGGGCGAGGTCGAGAGCCGCAGCCAGGCGAACGCGCAGGCCGATCAGGCGGTGGCCAGGCGCCTCGACGAGGTCCAGCAGAGTCTCGACGCCCGCGTGAAGTCGGCGACCGAGGCGGTGCAGGCCGCAACCCGCGCCACCGAGCAGGCGGCCGAGGCCGGCAAGACCCAGGCGCAGGAGACCCAGAAGACCTTCGAGCGCCAGATGCAGGAGCAGCGCGATCGGATCGCCGCCCTCGACACGGCACTGGCGCAGCGCGCCGAGGCGAGCACCGTGCAGGCGGCGCTCAAGGTTGTCACGGCGGACCGGGTCTCGACGGCGCTCGGCACCGGCGTGCCCTATGCCGAGCCGCTCTCGGTCCTGCGCAAGCTGGAGACTGGCGATGCGGGCCGGATCGACGCGCTCGCGCCCTTCGCCGACAAGGGGGCGCCGGGCGCCGCCCAGCTCGCCGCCGAGTTCAGGCCGATCGCCCAGGCGATCGCGGTGAGCCGGCGCAAGGCGGCGGTTCGGGACGTCGCCGAGACCGGCGGCTTCCGGCAGAAGCTCCTCAGCATGGCGGAGTCGATCGTCCAGGTCCGCAAGGTGGACGGTCCGGACGCGGATGCGGCCGAGGCCGGCGATCCGACGGCCAAGGTGCAGGCGGCCCTCGACCGCGGCGCGATTCAGGAGGCGGCCGCTGCCTTCGACGCGATGCCGGAGGATGCCAGGGCGCAGGCCCGCGATTTCGGCGCGAAGCTGAAGACGCGTGCCGCCGCCGGCCGGGCAGCGCAGGCCCTGCTCTCGGACGCGTTCAAGGGCCTTCCGGCCGGCGCTCCCGAGGCCGGTCGCTGAGCCGATGCCCGCCGAGACAGGCCGCGCCCGCGGCGACCAATCCCTGAGGGCGGCGCCCGCCGCCCCCACCCTGCACAATCGCGTCGACTGCCCCGCGCGGGCGCCGAACAGGAGTTTCTGATCCCATGTGGCGCGCCCTCGCCTATCTGGCCCTGCTTGCCATTGCCGCCTTCGGGGCGGTCTGGATCGCCGACAGGCCCGGCACGGTCACCATCGTCTGGAACGGCTACGAGTTGGCCACCAGCCTCGCCATCGCGCTCGTCGGCGTGCTCGTCGCGGCGATCGTCGTCGGATTCGTCTGGGCGATCGTGCGCGGCGTGATCGGCCTGCCCGAGAACCTTGTGCGCGGCTCGCGCGAGCGCCGCCGGGCCAAGGGCTTCACGGCGCTCTCGCGCGGCATGGTCGCGGTCGGCTCCGGCGACCCGCTCGCCGCCCGCCGCCACGCGGGCGATGCCGAGCGGCTGCTCGGCGCCGAGCCGCTGGCGCTGCTCCTCAAGGCGCAGGCCGCGCAGATCTCGGGCGACCGCGAGGCGGCCGAGCGCGCCTTCCAGCGCATGGCGGGCGATCCCGAGACGCGGGTGCTCGGCCTGCGCGGCCTGTTCGTCGAGGCCCGCCGCCGCGAGGACGAGTCCGCCGCGCGCGCCTACGCCACCGAGGCCGCGCGGCTCGCGCCGAGCGTGACCTGGGCCAACGAGGCCGTGCTCGAGGCGCAATGCGCCGACGGCGACTGGGGCGGCGCGCTCGAGACCGTCGAGCGGCGCGCCTCCCTCGGCCTCATCGAGAAGGCGACCGCGCGGCGCCAGCGCGCGGTGCTGCTCACGGCCTCCGCGCAGGTGCTGGAAGCGGGCGAGCCGGAGGCCGCCACCGAGCGCGCCCTCAAGGCCGTGAAGCTGAGCCCCGACCTCGTGCCGGCGGCGACCATCGCGGGCCGCCTCCTGACGCGGCGCGGCGACCTGCGCAAGGCCGCCAAGATCGTCGAGGCCGCCTGGAAGGCGAACCCGCATCCCGACCTCGCGAAGGTCTACCTGACGCTGCGCACGGGCGATTCCGTGCGCGACCGGCTCTCCCGGGCCGAGACGCTCGCCAAGATCTCCTCCTGGCACCCTGAGGCGCGACTCGCCCTGGCGCAGACCGCCTACGAAGCCCGGGAGTTCGCGCAAAGCCGCGAGGCGCTGCAGCCGCTGCTGGCCGACCGTCCGACCGTGCGCGCCTGCCTGATGATGGCCCGCATCGAGGAGGCCGAGCACGGGACCGGCTCCGGTAGCGCCCGCCAGTGGCTGGCCCGCGCGGCGCATGCCCCCCGCGACCCGCTCTGGATCGCCGACGGCATCGCCTCGGAAACCTGGGCTCCGGTCTCGCCGGTGAGCGGGCGCCTCGACGCTTTCGTGTGGAAGGCCCCCACCGATCTCCTGGCCGGCCCGGCCGACGCGCAGGCGGAGCCGGACGAGGCACCGGCCGCGCGGCGCGATCCCGTGGCGATCGGCCCGGCGCCGGAACCGGCGCCGACCGCCTCCTCCGCCGCCGCGCCCGCGCCGGCGGTCAAGCCCGCGGCAGCGATCATGCCCGCGCCGGCCGCGGCCGAGGCGGGAAGCGGCCGGGCGCCGGCCGGGGATTCGAAGGAGCCCGGAAAGCCTGCATCGCCGGCCTCGGGCCCGCTGGCGGCCGGCACGCCGAACCCGGTCGTGCTGCCGATGCCCCAGGCCGCGGACGATCCGAGCGCGACCCCCGAGGAAGCCGAGGCCAAGGCCCGCCGCTTCGGGTGAGAGGGAGCCGCGTTCCGGCCGCGGCTCTCCTCCCCTCGGCTCCCCTCCCGCCCGGGCCAAGCTCCGCCCGTCCCAACCTCGACCTCATCCTGAGGCGCCGCAGCGCAGTGGAGGCCTCGAAGGAGGGTTCCAGGGAGCGCGAGGGGCCGCTGGAAGCCTCCTTCGAGGCCGCTGACGTGGGGCCCGCCCTGGCGCAGGGCGGGACGGTGGATGGCGGGCCGGCTTAAAGGTCGATTCACGCAAAGCCGTTTAGCCTTCGGTTACTCAAGTTCTGCGTAACCCGAAGTGCCATGTCCCAATCCGTCGACGATGCGCCGGACTTGTCCGGGCTCATCGAATTGTCGCGCATCGAGCATCTCGATCTGAAGCCCGTGATCCTGCGGGTGCAGACCGACCTGTTCGTCCAGGCCGCCCAGCGCGACCGGGCCGCGACGGAGGCGTTCGAGGCGCTGGCCTGCGGGCTGATCCCCACCGTCGACGACGAGACCGCGGGAATCGTGGCGCGCAAGCTCGCGCCCTTCGCGGGCACGCCGGAAGCCGTGCTGGCGCGCCTCGCCGCACGCGGCGGAGCCGTCCGCGACATCGTGGTGGCGCGGGCCGCCCGCCTGACGCCCGCCGTGATCGAGGCCGCCCGGCGGGACGGGACCGAGATCGGCCCGGCATTGGCGGCCCGGGCCGACATCAGCCGCTCGACCATGCAGGATCTCGCCGGGCGCCACGATTCCGAGATCGACCGCGCGCTCGCGGCCAACACCCAGGTGCCCCTGCGCGGCGAGACGCTCGCGCGCCTCGTCGCCCGCGCCCGCTCCGCCCCCGACCTCGCCCGCACGCTGCTGGCCCGCCCCGATCTCGAGGCCGGCGAGGTGGTGCCGCTCTATCTCCACGCCGAGGCCGAGCGGCGCGCGGCGATCGCCGACGCGGTCGCCCACACCGCGGCCCTGCGGCCCTGCCCGCCGCCGCCGAGCGAGGCGGGCGCCCTGCTCACCGGCCTGTCGGCGGCCCGCGACGTGCCGGGCTTCGTCGCGGCGCTCGCCGAGTGCCTGGGCCTGCCCGGGAACTTCCTCGCCGCCGCGCCCGATCCGGCGCTGCGCTACGAGCTGCTGACCCTGGCCCTGCGCGCCGCCGACCTGCGCGAGGAGGAGGCGGTCTACGTCTTCCTGACGCTCAACGAGGGCGTCGCGCGCTCGGCCGAGCGGGTCTTCGAGCTGGTGCGCCTGTTCCGCACCACGCCGCGCCCGGCCGCCCGCGACCTCCTGTCGGCGATCCTCGACGCCCCCTTGCGCGAGCGCTCGGGCGGCGCGGACGCGCACCAGCCCTACCACGCGCCGGACGCGAAGCCCCGCCAGGCCGCCGAGCGCGCGCCGGCCCGCCCCGCTTTGCCGGGGCGCGTGCGCAAGACCTCGTGAAAGTCCTCGTGAAAGACGTCGTGATCCCTATCCGCGCACGATGACGCGCAGGAGATAGACGAGCGCCGTGAAGGCCGCGAAGCTCGCGGCGTAGAGGCCGACGAACCAGAGAACCCGCCGGAGCCCCCGGAGCGCGGCGGGCTTTCCGGGGCCGCCGCTCAATGCCCGTAGCCCCCGGCCTCGACATCCTCCGCCACCTTGCCGCGGAACACCCAGTAGGCGTAGCCCGTGTAGGCGAGCGTCAGCGGCATCACCACCGCGTAGCCGATCAGGGCGAATTGCAGGGCGCTCACCGCGTTGGCCGCCTGCCAGATCGTCAGCTTCGGGGGCACGATGTAGGGAAACAGGCTGACCGCGAGCCCGAGGAAGCCGAGCAGGAACAGCCCGATCGTGAGCAGGAAGGGCGCGACCTCGCGACCCTCGTCGAGCGTCCTGAAGATGCGCCAGCACACGAAGGCGGTCACCAGCGGGACGGGCGCGACGTACAGCAGGTTCGGCCAGGAGAACCAGCGCCACTGGATGTCGAGCCCGAGGAAGGGCACCCAGGCACTGACGATCGCCATAGACAGGATGGTGCCGGCCAGGAACTGCTTGCTCTTGCGGCGCGCCCAGATCTCGAGCTCGCCCGAGGTCTTCATCACGCACCAGGTGGCGCCGAGGAGCCCGTAGCCGCAGACGAGGCCGATGCCCGTCATCACGCTGAAGGGGGTGAGCCAGTCGAGGGTGCCGCCCGTGAAGCCGCGGCCCTCGATCCGGAAGCCCTGCACGAAGGCGCCGAGCACCACCCCCTGCGCGAAGGTCGCCGCCAGCGACCCGTAGTGGAAGGCGTAGTCCCAGATCGGCTGCGACGTGTCGGCCTTGAAGCGGAACTCGAAGGCGACGCCTCGGAAGATCAGGGCGATCAGCATCAGGATGATCGGCAGGTAGAGGGCCGGCAGCAGGATCGCGTAGGCGACGCTGAACACTGCGAACAGGCCGCCGCCGCCGAGCACCAGCCAGGTCTCGTTGCCGTCCCAGATCGGCGCGACCGAGAGCATCATGCGGTCGCGCCAGTTGCCGCGCTCGGCCGCCGTGAACAGGATGCCGACGCCGAGATCGAACCCGTCGATGACGACGTACATGGCGACCGCGAGCGCGAGCAGCGCTGCCCAGACGAGCGGCAGCCAGAAGGCCGCGCCCTCGTACTCCATGCCGAACCCGAACATCGCCGAACGCCCTCCCCGCTCCCGACCCGCAGACAGGAGGACTATGCACGACCGGGCGGTCAGGCCAATACGGCGGCTGCCCCCGGTCACGACAAGACCGAGGCCCGTGAGCTGGGCCCGGCTCACGGGCGGGCGGGCAAGGGCGGATCTCGGGCACGCCCGAGATCTGCGGAGAGGAGAGACGCGCCGAGCCCTGGACCGGCCTTCCGCCTCAGCGGGCCTCGGCGCCGCGCCAGGCGGGGCGGCGATCGGCCTCCGCCAGGGTGTCGCGCGAGGCCGAGCCGCCGAGGTGCCGGCCCAGTTCCGCCAGACCCTCGCGGGCCATGCGCTCGCGAGTCGCCGGGGCCACGGCGCTCACCGCGTCGACCGCGGCGGGCAGCGCCCCAGCGACCGAGGGAAGCGCGGCCTGGATCGCCGCCGGGCTCGGCGGCGTCGACACCCCCGGCATCCCGCGCTGGGCCGCGAGGTACGAGAGCGTACCGATCACCAGGGCGGCGCGCAGGAGAAACGACATCGCGGGCGGGTCCTCGGGCCCCGAATCCGGTCCCGGCCGCCAGCATCGCCGATCCGCCCCGGCCTGCCCACGGGCCGAGGCGCGGAATCGCGCGGCATGGTGAATCGCCCCGGGCTCCCGGAACGGGGCCGCGATCCGCTCCGGTTACCTCGCGGAAAGCATCCGCGTAGAAACGCTGCCTTGCCCGCAACACTCGCTTAAGCCGCCTCTGCGAGGGTCAGGCTCAGTTGTGAGAAGTCGAGCCGAGGGGCGCGGACGAGCCGATCAGGCTACGAGGCGCTGCGCGTGTCTGTATTGCGTATCCACAATGCCCTGACCGCGATCATCGACGCGCGCCTCGCCGGGCTCGTGCACGAGTCGGCGGTGGACGATGCCGGCATGCGCTTCCGGCACGAGCGCTTCCTGGTCTCGCGGCTCGCCACCGGCGCCGTGATGATGGCGGTGCTGCCCCCCTACCTGCTCTGGCGCGGCGTGCCCTCGGGCGCCGAGGCCCTCGCCGCCGCCTCGCTGCTGCTGCCGGTCCTCGCGGCCGTGCTGCTGTCGCGCACCGGCTCGCTCTGGATCGCCCACGCGCTCTCGTCGGCGGGGCTGACGAGCCTGATCGTCTGCCTCTCGGGCATGACCGGCGGCGCGCACTCGGCCGCCGCCATCTGGCTCGCGGCGATCCCGCTCGAGGCGGTGATGTCGGGCTCGCGCCGGGCGACGCTCGCCGCCACCCTGATCGCGATGGCGGGCGCCCTCGCGGTGGCGCTGAGCGGCTCCTGGCTCGTGAGCGTGCCGGAACTCGGCTGGCCCGCGCAGGTCGCGATGCCGGTCTTCGCCATCACGGCGATCGGCCACATTGCGGCGCAGGCGCTCGAGCACATGCGCCGCGAGGGGAAGTGGCGCGAGCGCATGCGCGACAACGAGGCCCGGGACCGGATGCTGCTCTCGGCCATCGACGACCTCGTGACCTGGCACGATCGCAACGGGCGGGTCCTGGAGGCGAGCGCCTCGGCCGCCAAGTTCGTGGGCGTGGAGGCGGCGCGCCTGCGCGGCCACGGCCTCCTCGACCGGGTGCACGTGGCCGACCGGCCCGCCTACCTGCAGGCGATCAGCGACGTGGCAGCCCGCGGCAAGCCCGCCACCGTCCAGTTCCGGCTGCATCTCGACGCGGGCGCGCCGCGCGCCGACGGCGCCCGGGTGATCCATGCCGAGATGCGCGCCCACCCGATCGCGGGCGACCTCGCGGGCGCGGCGCCCTCCACCGTCGTGGCGGTGACCCGCGACGTGACCGAGCATCGGCGCCACGCGGCCGAGCTGGAGCGCGCGCGCGCCGAGGCCGAGCGCGCCGACGAGGTGAAGAGCCGCTTCCTCGCCAATGTCAGCCACGAGCTGCGCACGCCGCTGAACGCCATCATCGGCTTCTCGGAGGTGCTCACCGGCGAGGGCGCGGTGGCGCTCGGACCGGAGCGCGCGCGGGAATATGCCGGGATCATCGGCGCCTCGGGCCACCACCTCCTCGGCGTGGTCAACTCGCTCCTCGACATGAGCCGCATCCAGAGCGGCAATTTCGACTACGCACCGGAGACGATCGACGCGGCCGGGCTCGTGAAGACCTGCTGCGACCTGATGCAGCTGCGCGCCGACGCGGC
This sequence comes from Methylobacterium nigriterrae, assembly GCF_037106235.1. Lineage (NCBI taxonomy): Bacteria > Pseudomonadati > Pseudomonadota > Alphaproteobacteria > Hyphomicrobiales > Methylobacteriaceae > Methylobacterium > Methylobacterium nigriterrae. Next base: position 201,532 of record NZ_JBAWTG010000002.1, read on the forward strand.
CGGCGTGGCGCTGGTGCGCGGCGCCCTGCCGGCCCTCGAGATCACGGCCGACCCGCGCGCCTGCCGCCAGATGCTGATCAACCTGATCTCGAACGCGGTGAAGTACACCCCGGCGGGCGGGCGCGTGGAGGCGTCCTTGCGGCGCTCGGGCGCCGGGCTGCAATTCGTGGTGGCCGATTCCGGGCTCGGCATCGGCGAGTCCGACCTGCCCCGCCTCGGCACGCCCTTCTTCCAGGCGGGAAGCGGCGGCTACAAGCGCAGCCACGAGGGGACCGGCCTCGGCCTCTCCGTGGTGCGGGGCCTCGTCGGGCTGCACGGCGGCACCATCGCGATCGAGAGCGCGATCGACGACGGTACCACCGTGACGGTGACGCTGCCCCTCGACTGCCGGCGCGGCCACGCGGGCGCGGCTCCGGCCCCGATCGCCACGGCCGTGCGACGGCCCGGCCGGGGCCCCGGTCTCGCCGGGACCGGCCCCGCCCGCCTGCCGCTCGGCCTGTTCGAGCCCGGCCCCCTCGCGCTTCCCGCTCCGATCGCGCCCGCGCCGGCCTCCGACGCGGGCGGCGACGGGGCCCTCGTGCCGATGCGCCGCGCGGGATGAGGCCGCCCAACCGACAGGGACAGACGATGCGCGAACTGCCGAAATCGAGGGACCCGCGCGAGATCAGCGTCGCCGGGGAGACGCGCAGCACCCGGCCCGCCGCCGCCCCGCGCCGCCGCCCCGCCGCGCCGGCCGGAGCCGGCGAGCTGCGCGCGGCCCTCCGGGATTTCGCGGGCGGTCTCGGGCGGCTCTGCCGCCGGCATCCGGGCGAGGTCGTGGGCTCGCTGGCGGCCCTCGGGGCGGCCGGCTACGTGGCGCTGAACGCCCTCGGCTTCCAGGACGGGCGCCACCCCGCGCCGATCCTGCCGAAGATCGCGGCGCGCCAGGACGTGCCGGCGAAGAAGCCCGTTCCCGAGAAGGCGGCGCAGGCGCCCGCCCCGGCCGAGGCGAGGGCCGAGGCGCCGCGCCCGAAGGAGCAGGCCCCCAAGGAGCAGGGCCAGAGCCAGGCCGCGCGCGACCCGATCGGCGCCCTGATCCGCGCCGACGACACCACCGCCTCGGTGACCCCGAAATCCGACCGGGCCGTGCTGCAGGCCCAGCGCGCCCTGTCCAAGCTCGGCTACGGCCCGATCAAGGCCGACGGCCTGATGGGCTCGAGCACCCGCGCGGCGATCGAGAAGTTCGAGCGCGACCGCAAGCTGCCCGTGAAGGGCGAGGCGGCCGGCCGCACCCTGCGCGAGCTCGCCGCGCGGGCCGGGCTGCCGCCCGGTTGACGCATGCTCCGCCGAAGCGCACCGGTTCGGCGCGAGACGATGCGGCGGCGTGGCGGGTTGGCGCCGGCCGTTCCGGAGATCAGGGATGGCTCCGGGACCGGCCGGAGGTTGCGCCGGCCGCGAAGCTCCGGCCCGGATGCGCGCGCACCCCTGCTCAGCTTTCAGCCCGGCACGGCGGGCGGCTCTTCAGTTCTCGCGAGACCGCGCCTTTGCCGAGCGCGCCATCCCGACGAGTTCGCGGGATGTAAGGCAGTGAACCGAGGGCATGAAGCCCTCGCTTGTCGGGCGATGACCAGCAATGCGGTCTTGCCAGGCCCTGACGCTCCAGTCGCGCCAAGTCGAGGCGACACGAATCAGCGGTGTGAAGACTGGCATCATTGCCCCCTGCAAATCAGCTCCGAAAAACTATCGAAGTCCCGATTCCCGTGGAAGCATGCAGTTTCTGATTGTACGAACTCGGACGGAAAGGTCCGCGGTCGTACCGGGGCGGGGCTCGCCGCCGGCCCGGGACCGGACCGCGCGCCCGCTCGCGCGACAGGGGCGATGCGATCCGGATGATGCGATCCGGGCGACGCGATCGGCCGGGCGCTACCGGCGCGTGCGCCGATGCGCCTTTGCCGCCCATCGCGGCGCGGTCCGGCCCTCGGCCACCGCCAGCGCGCCGGTCGCCTGCGGCTCGGGTGACGAGGCCGGCCGCCAGACGTTCTGGCTGTAGGAACTCATAAAGGCGCCGCCCGCCGGCTGGCGGCTGCCGTCGTCGGCGAGGACCGCGGCGGGGAGCGCGAGGCCGGCGGCGATCAGGGCCACTGCCAGGGCCACTGCGAAGATCCGCGTCATGACGGCATCCTCCCGGAGCACCGGTGCCCCGGTCCCGTCGGGACGCGGGTCTCCGCGGACCCCGATCCAGGACGAGGCGCAACTGCCCGGCCTGCGACGTAGCACGCGCCGCCGAGGGCGGCTCCGCTTCCCGGCGTACGCGGCCCATGCGTGCGGAAGCTGGCCGTGGCGCGGCGAGCATCCGTGCGGGATGGGACGACGCCCGGCTCCGCCGGCTTCCGTCCCTGCCGAATCATCGCCCGCGCCGCCCGGGTGCTCCGCTCAAGGCTGCGGCGTGGCCGCGGGCTCTCCCGGGTTGCCGGCGCCCGCCGCGCGGGACGGCGCCCGGACGACGGTGCCGAGGGCCCGCTCGAGTTCCGGGTTGGGCCGCTTCAGGCCGTTGAGGAAGCGCGAGATCCGCGGCTGGCGCACGCCGATCTCCCAGGCCAGCCGCGCTTGGCTCCAGCCCGTGCGCTGAAGGAACTCCGCCACCTCGCGCGGGCCGACCGACACGGCATTCTCCTCGCCCGGCGCTCCGCCGCGCCGGGCGCGGATTGCGAAGCTCGCCTCACAGCACGTCAGGTGTGGCACGAATAATCCCTGGCCAATCGGGATAAGTTGTCGCACCCCGTCCTTTCCCTCTGTGTCGGGAGTAGCTGGGCCATAGGTAATCCGGTCCTACGTCACGGGAGGAAAGACACGATGAGACAATTGTTCCTCGGGGCCGCGCTGGCCCTGCTCGCCCCCCTGGCCGCGCAGGCGCAGGATGCCGGCGACGCGGCCGCCGGCGAGAAGGCCTTCGCGCCCTGCAAGGCCTGCCACCAGATCGGTAAGAACGGCGTCGGCCCGAATCTCGTCGGCGTCGCCGGCCGCAAGGCCGCGACCTACGAGGGCTACAATTACTCGGCCGCGCTGAAGAACTCCGGCATCACCTGGGACGACGCCAACCTGCACGAGTGGCTCAAGAACCCGAAGACCAAGGTCCCGGGCACCAAGATGGTCTTCGCGGGCTATCCCGATGACAAGAAGATCAACGACGTGATCGCCTACCTGAAGACCCTGAAGTAACCCTCCCTCCCCTCGATCCGACGCGGCGAGCCGCTCCCGCTTGGGGCGCGCGGGTTCTCGCGCGCCGGTCCGGCCGTCCGCGCCGAGGCTGGACGAAGCCGGCCCGGGATGGTTTCGGTGGCGGGATGGTCTCGGTCGGGCTGCGCCCGATCCGCCGGGCCCGAGGGAGGGACGATGCCGCGCCTGCGCTCCGATTTCTGGGTCTCGGCCCAGATTCGCCGCCTCGACGTCGAGGGCGTCCCGGCGGTGCTGCGGCGGCGCGGCGCGGCGGAGGCCGGGGCGATCTTCGTGAAGGTCGACCGCCTCGACGGGACCGCGGACCTCTACGGCCCGGCCCCGCAGGCCCTGTTCGACGCCGAGCAATCCGGCGAGCGCCGCTTCACCGCGATGCTGACCGGCGCCACGCCCCTCGACGTGGAGGAGCGCCTCGGCAAGGAGCAGCGCTTCGACGACGATCTCTGGATCGTCGAGATCGACGACCGCGCGGGCCGGCATTTCCTGGACCTCGCCGAGTGAGCGCCGCCGCGGGCGCAGGGCTTGGCCGCAGCTTCGCTGCGGCACCTCGGGATGACGGCTGCGGGTGGGGGCACCACCCGGTTCGGGCCGTGGCCGCGAGGGGGGCGAAGCCCTATCCCCACAGCTCCGGCCGCGGCGGCTGGATCGTGCTGCCCTCGAAGACGAGGCCGGGCTCGCGGTCGCGGGCGAGCAGCAGCGGACCGTCGAGGTCGACGTAGTCGGCATGGTGGGCGAGCAGCATCGCGGGCGCCATGGCAAGCGAGGTCCCGACCATGCAGCCGACCATCAGCGAGAGCCCGCGCGCCCGCGCCTCGTGGGCGAGCATCACCGCCTCGGTGAGGCCGCCGGTCTTGTCGAGCTTGATGTTGATGGCGTCGTAGCGGTCGGCGAGGGCGTCGAGGCCGGCGCGGTCGTGCAGGCTCTCGTCGGCGCAGATCGGGATCGGGCGCGCGAGGCCGGCCAGGGCCGCGTCGTCGCCGGCCGGCAGGGGCTGCTCGATCAGCCCGACGCCCGCCTCGAGGCAGGCCGCGAGGTTGGCCGCGAGCGTCTCCGGGCGCCAAGCCTCGTTGGCGTCGACGACGAGGCGCGCGTCCGGCGCGCCCCGGCGCACCGCGGCGATCCGCGCCGGGTCGCCCTCGCCGCCGAGCTTGACCTTGAGGAGCGGGCGCCCGGCCGCCGCGCGGGCGGCCGCCTCCATGCTCTCGGGGGAGCCGAGGCTCAGCGTGTAGGCGGTGACGGCGGGCGCCGGCGGCGGCAGGCCGGCGATCTCGAAGGCCCGGCGCCCCGTGAGCTTGGCCTCGAGGTCGAACAGGGCGCAGTCGAGCGCGTTGCGCGCCGCGCCCGCCGGCATCCGCTCGAGGAGCTCGGCCCGGGTGAGGCCGGCCGCGACCGCCTCGCCCTGCGCCCGGATCAGCTCGAGCACGCTCTCCGGGCTCTCGCCGTAGCGGGCATAGGGCACGCACTCGCCCCATCCCGCCGCGCCGGCCGCGTCGTCGGCGATGCGGGCGCAGACCACGACGGATTCGGTGCGGCTGCCCCGCGCGATGGTGAAGGCGCCCGCGATGGGGAAGCGCTCGACGGCGACGGAGAGGCAGCGGCTCATGGATGCGGGCTCATGGATGCGGGCTCCTCGCGGCGTCAGGTCCGGGCGGTCTCGGGGAACTCGGCGACGAGGCGGTCGACGAGGCCCTCGACGCCGAAGCGGACGGGGTCGGTGGCCGGCAGGCCGTGCTCGGCCGCGAGGTCGGAGAGCAGCCTGCGCGCCTCGTCCTCGCCGAGCGCCTGCGTGTTCACCGCGATGCCGGTGGCGCGGATGCCCGGGTTCGTCAGGCGCCCGAGCTGCACCGTGAGGTCGATCACCGCGCGGATCGAGGGCAGCGCGTGCTCGACGCCCCGCATGGTGGTGCGGGTCGGCTCGTGGCAGACGATCACGGCGTCGGGCTGCGCTCCGTGCAGCAGGCCGAGGCTGACGCCCGCGAAGGACGGGTGGTAGAGCGAGCCCTGGCCCTCGATCAGGTCCCAGTGGTTCGGGTCGGCTGCCGGCGAGATCCACTCGACGGCGCCCGAGATGAAGTCGGCCACCACCGCGTCGATCGCCGCGCCGCGGCCGGAGATGAACACGCCGGTCTGGCCGGTGGCGCGGAAATCCGCGTCGAGGCCGCGCGCCCGCATGCCCTTCTCGAGCGCCAGCACCGTGTACTTCTTGCCGACCGAGCAGTCGGTCCCGACCGTGAGGAGCCGCTTGCCGGGTCGGCGCGTGCCTTTGCCGGTGGCGAAGGCCTCGCTGGTGTGGCGCACGTCGTGGAGGGTGCGCCCGTGGGCCCTGGCGGCCTCCGCGATGGCGGGAATCGAGCCGAGGCGCACGTGCAGGCCGCTCGCCACGTCGAGGCCGGCCTCGAGCGCCGCCACGATCTCGGCGACCCAGTGCTCGGGCAGCACGCCACCGGCGTTGACGACGCCGATCACCAGCGTGCGGCAGCCCTTGGCCAGCGCCTCCGGCAGGGTGAGGTCCGGGATGCCGAGATCGGCCGCGCAGCCCGGCAGGCGCATCTGCCCGATGCACCATTCCGGGCGCCAGTCGACAATGCCGTAGGCGGTCTTGGCGGCGAGGCGGTCGGGCACGTCGCCGAGAAACATCAGGTAGGGCGTGGCGATCTGCATCGGTCGGGTCACCCTCTCGGGGATCGGGGCGGGCTGCTGCGCCGCACTCTATAACGGCATCGCGCGGCCGAACGCCAATGCAGGTTCGCGGCCCGGGCCCCGGCGGCCATCGGCAGGCCAGGATCGCCGCGCGGACGGGGCCGCCAGGGCTTGCGGACCGCCCCGTTGTGGGCTCTGGTCCCGCGGCCATGCGGGAGGGAAGCTCATGAAGATGTACGGCAACTGGCGCTCGGCCGCGGCCTTCCGGGTACGCATCGCGCTGAACCTCAAGGGCATCCCCTACGAGGAGATCTTCATCGACCTCGACGCGGGCGACCAGCACAGGCCCGAGTTCAGGGCGATCAACCCGCAGGGCGCGGTGCCGGCGCTGTTCGACGGCGACGGGCCGCCGCTCACCCAGTCGCTCGCGATCCTCGACTACCTGGAGGAGACGCGGGGCGGGCCCGCCTTGCTGCCGGCCGAGCCGCGGGCCCGGGCGCGGGCCCGCTCGCTGGCGCAGGTGGTGGCCTGCGACACCCACCCCCTCTACGTGCCGCGGGTTCGCACCTACCTGATGGAGGCCTACGACCTGCCGCGGGAGCGCATGATGGGCTTCGTGCGCCACGCCTTCGAGACCGGGCTGAGGACGCTCGAGACGCGCCTCGCGGGCGAGGACGGGACGGGGCGGTTCTGCCAGGGCGACGCGGTCAGCCACGCCGATCTCTGCCTCGTCAGCCTCTGGGTCGGCACCGGCATCTTCGGCGTCGAGACGGCGCCCTACCCGACCGTGCGGCGCATCGCCGAGGATTGCCTCGCGCTCGACGCCGTCGCGCGGGCCCACCCGCTGCGCCAGCCCGGCGCGCCCGCCTGATACGGCGTCCGCTCGATCCTTTCGGTTCGGCGATAGCCTTCCCACCCTCGCCCTCATCCTGAGGCGCCGCAGCGCAGCGGAGGCCTCGAAGGAGGGCTCCAGGGAGCGCGGGGGCCGCTGTAAGCCTCCTTCGAGGCCGCTGACGCGGCACCTCAGGATGAGGTCGAGGGTTCGGACCGTCAGCGCCGAACCGAAGGGATCAACAGGCGACGGTATGAGAGGGATCGCCTCCCGGCACGGAACCCGAGGCGCGCCTATTGGAATTTTCTCAAAGTTCGTGCCTAGGCTGGCTGCGCGCTCGTATCGGCCGCGACCGGCGCGGGCGGATCTTCGCGGAAGCGGCGGACGTCGCGTCGGGCGGCCCCGGCGGACGAGAGGGAGGCGTTACAGGATGGGACCGGGCGAGAACGAGGACGGCCAGCACCGCATCGTGGTGGTCGGCGGCGGCGCCGCCGGGCTTCAGCTCGCGACGAAGCTCGGCGACAGGCTGGGGAGAGGCAAGTCGGCGCATGTGACGCTGGTCGACCGGGCGCGCACGCATATCTGGAAGCCGCTCCTGCACGAGGTCGCGGCCGGCAGCCTCGATGTCGGCCACCACGCGGTCGACTACCTGCACCACGCCCACGAGCACCAGTTCCGCTACCGAATCGGCGAGATGACGGGGCTCGACCGGGGCGCGAAGACGATCCAGCTCGCCGCGAGCCACGACCGGGAGGGCCGCGAGGTCACGCCCGTGCGCGCGGTCGGCTACGACACGCTCGTGCTGGCAGTGGGCTCCACCACCAACGATTTCGGCACGCCGGGCGTGCAGGAGCACGCCATCGCGCTCGACACGCAGGACCAGGCGGTGCGCTTCCAGCAGCGGCTCATCAACGCGATGCTGCGCGCCCACACCCAGCCCGGGCCGGTGCGGCCCGGCCAGCTCCACGTCACGGTGATCGGCGCGGGCGCGACGGGCACCGAGCTCGCCGCCGAGTTGCACCGCACGACCCGCCAGGTGGCCTCGACGGGCCTCGACCGGATCGACCCGGCCAAGGACCTCAAGATCACCCTGGTGGAGGCGGCCGACCGCATCCTGCCCGCCGTGCCCCAGCGCCTCTCGGCCGAGGTGATGGTGCTCCTCAGCAAGATCGGCGTCGAGGTGCGCACGCAGGCGCGCGTCACCGAGGTGCGCCCCGACGGCGTTGAGCTCGCCGACGGCGGCTTCATCCCGTCCGAGCTCGTGGTCTGGGCGGCGGGGGTGAAGGCGCCGGCCTTCCTCAAGGACCTCGGCGGCCTCGAGACGACGCGCACCAACCAGCTCGTCGTCACGCCGACGCTGCAGACGACGCGCGATCCCGACATCTTCGCGATCGGCGACTGCGCCTATCTCGTCGAGCCCGGCTCCGACACGCCGATCCCGCCCCGCGCCCAGGCCGCCCACCAGCAGGCGAGCTACCTGATCAAGGCGATCCCCCTCAAGATGGCCGGCAAGCCGCTGAAGGCCTTCAAGTATCGGGATTTCGGCTCGCTCGTCTCGCTCGGCGAGTACTCGACGGTCGGCAACCTGATGGGCTTCATCCAGGGCCGCAACATGTTCATCGCGGGCCTGTTCGCGCGCTTCATGTACCGCTCGCTCTACAAGATGCACGAGCAGGCCCTGCACGGGACGTGGAAGACCACGCTCGACACGCTGGCCCGGGCGCTGACCCGCCGCACCGAGCCCCGGGTGAAGCTGCACTGATGCGGCGCCGGGGACGCGTTGCGCTCCCGGCCGAACGGTGATCCTGTCCGCCCGAGGGCTCCGGCGAGACGGAAGCCCCGGGAGGGCAAGCCATGATCCTGGTCAGCGTGATGTATCCGGGCGGCGACGGCACGAAGTTCGACATGGACTACTATCTCGGCCACCACATGCCGCTCGTGCGCGAGCGCTGGGCGCCGATGGGCCTGCACGAGGCGAAGGTCGTGAAGGGCGTCGCGACGCCGGACGGCGCACCCGCGCCGTTCCAGATCATGGCGCTCCTCACCTTCGCGTCGGAGGAGGCCTTCCGGCAGGCGGCCGCCGTGCACGGCCAGGAGATCTTCGCCGACATCCCGAAATTCACGGACGTGCAGGCGAACGTGCAGATCAACACGTTCCCGGAAAGCTAGCCCCGCGTCATGATCGACATCATCAAGGCCCTGCAGGAGCGCAACCCCGCGCTCGGCAGCTACATCCTCGTGCTGCGCCCCGATTCCCGGGCGCTCGCCGGTCCGGAGCGCCTGACGCTCGAGGCCGAGACCTGGATGCGGCTGCGCACGCCGGGCGCGCGCCTCTCCCGCGAGACCGTGCTGCTCGCCCCCTATCCGGGCGGCACGCCGGCCGAGCGCACCGTGACGGTGCTGGCCTTCGGCCAAGCCCAGGACCTCGCCGCCTTCGCGACCGCCTGGACGGCCGACCCGGAGCCGGAGGAGGCCGGAGCGGAGGGCTGAGGGCCGCTCCACCCCGCCGTCGCGAGCGGCGGGGTCGGATCTCGATGCGGAGACCGGACGCGTTCTCCTCCCTTGCGGGACGGGACAGGGGAATGGAGGTGGTGCGGACGCCGCCGCGCCGATCGGACGGCGGCGCGCTCAGGCCGCCCGCAGCGCCCGGATCGTGCTGAGCGCGTCGGCGCGCCGGGCATCGAGGCGGCGGATCAGGGGCGGCAACTCGGCGCCCGCATGCGCGGCGGCCTCGATCTCCCGGCACAGCTCCGACAGGCCCGTGAAGCCGAGCATGCCGGCCGCCGAGACCAGGGCATGCGCGTCGTGGGCGATCTGCATCCGGTCGGTCTCGCCGGGCCGGAAGCGCTCGCGCAGCTCGCTCTCGAGCAGCGCCAGGAGCGATCCGACCCGGGCGTCGCCGACGCTCTCCCGCACGGCCGAGAGGGCGGAGCGGTCGAGCGGGACCGGCGCGGCCTCGCGCCCGCCCGGCCCGGTCCAGCGGGCGATCGTCGCGAAGAGGTCAGCGCGCCGGAAGGGCTTTCCGACATGGTCGTCTAGGCCCGCCTCGTGCAGGGCCTCGACCTGCTGCGGCAGGACGTTCGCCGTCATGGCGACGATCGGCACGCTGCGGGCCGGCTCCGGGAGGGCGCGGATGCGGCGCGTCGCCGTGAGCCCGTCCATGCCGGGCATCTGCACGTCCATGAGGACGAGGTCGTAGGCGCGGCCGGCGCCGGCCATGGCCTCGACCGCCGCGATCGCCTCGGCGCCGTCGCCCGCGACGTCGACCGTGAAGCCCTGCGCCTCCAGGACCGCGCGGGCGAGTTCCTGGTTGATCGGCACGTCCTCGACCAGGAGGAGGCGTAAGGCCCCGCCAGCCGCGGCGGGCGCGACGGGCGGGGCCGGGCGCTCGACCGGGACCTGCAGGACGGGCGGCTCCCGCCGGCTGCGCGGCAGCGTGAGGGTGAACCAGAAGGTCGAGCCGACGCCCTCGCGGCTCTCGAGACCGATCTCGCCACCCATCATGGTGACGAGGTGGCGGCATATGACGAGGCCGAGGCCGCTGCCGCCGAAGCGGCGGCTGATCGAGCCGTCCACCTGGCTGAAGCGCTTGAACAGCCGCTCCTGCTGCGCAGGCGAGATGCCGATCCCGGTATCGGTCACCTCGAAGCGCATGGCCTCGCCCTCGGGCCGCGTCCCGGCATGGCGGACATTGAGCGTCACGGCGCCGGCGGGCGTGAACTTCACGGCGTTGTTCAGGAGATTGAGCAGGACCTGGCGCAGGCGGTTCGGGTCGCCGACGACGAAGTCGGGCAGGCCCGGGCCGAGGCGCGCGTCGATCCGCAGGGTGCTCTTCAGCGCGGCGCCGCGCACGATCGAGACCGTGTTGTCGATCACCGAGAGCAGCGGGAAGGCCACCGGGTCGAGGCTGAGCTGGCCGGCCTCGATCTTCGAGAAGTCGAGGATGTCGTTGACCACCGTGAGCAGCGCCGCGCCCGAATTCTGGATCAGCTCCAGGCGGCGGCGGTCGTCGTCGGCGAGGTTCGTCTGGTCGAGAAGGAGGTCGGCGTAGCCCAGGATGCCGTTGAGCGGCGTGCGGATCTCGTGGCTCATCGCGGCCAGGAACTCGCTCTTGGCCTCGCTCGCCCGCTCGGCCTCGGCCCGAGCGGCCAGCGCCTCCTCGGTCGCGGCCCGCAGGGCCCTCTCGACCGATTTGCGCTCGGTGATGTCGAGATGCAGCCCGACCATCCGGTAGGGCCGCTCGTCCGGGCGGTAGAGGGTGCGGCCGCAGGCGTAGATCCAGCGCTCGCCGACCCGGAACTCGGTGGCGTAGGCGACGCGCTGGTCGACCGCCCGGTGGATCGCCTCCCAGGCCTCGCCGATGTCGTCGGGGTGGACCAGCGCGGTCCATTCGGCCGTGGTGATGTCCTGCGAGCCGAGCCGGTCGGGCAGCCCGTACATCCGGGCGCTCTCGGGCGAGAGCGTGCTCACGCCGCGGAGCATGTCCCAGTCCCAGGTGCCGGCATCGGCGGCCTCGAGCGCGATGTGCAGGAAGCCCTGCGCCTTCTCGAGGGCGAGGCGCGCCGTGACGATCTCGTCGATGTCGAGGGCGGTTCCGAGCCATTCCACCACGGTGGCGGGGTCGTCGTGGTGGTGCACCGGCGTCATCGACAGCTTGTGCCAGCGATAGCGGCCGTCGTGCCGGCGCAGGCGCCATTCCCCGGCATAGCCCTCGCCGGCGGCGAGCGCCCGCCGCCAGGCCGCCTCCATCGCCGCCGCGTCGTCGGGATGGTTGCGGGAGATCCGCGCCGTGCGGTCCGTGCCCATCGGCCCGTAATACTCGTGGAAGCCGAGATTGCCGTAGGTCTCCTCGCCGTCGGCGGCGCGCATGGTCCAGACGAGGAGCGGCAGGGTGTCGGCCAAGCTGCGGTAGCGGATCTCGCTGCGGCGGACTTCGGCCTCGGTCTTCCGCCGGTCGGTGACGTCGATCATGATGCCGAACAGGCCCATGGTCGCGCCCGCCGCGTCGGTCCGGCAGGTGCCGCGCACCTCGACGTCCCGCACCGTGCCGTCCGGGCGCAGCACCCGCGCCTCGAAGTCGAAATCCTCGGCCCGGTCGATCGCCCGGCCGACGAGCGCGTCGAGGGCCGCGCGGTCGTCCGGGTGGTAGAGCTCCGCGAAGACCGGCAGGCGGGGCGGCGGCGTCGCGGGATCGCGGCCGGCGATGCGGTAGAGCCCCTCCGACCAGACGGGCCGGCCATCGGCGAGGTCGACCCGCCAATGGCCGATATGGGCCATCTCCTCGGCCATGACGAGGAGGCTGTTGGCGCTCGCCTGCGCCTCGCCGCGCCGCGCGATCTCGGTCGCCTGCCGGGCGATCAGGGCCTCGCCGGCGGCGCGTGCCTCCGCCTCCCGGCCGCGCAGCACGCTGGTGCGGTGCAGGTGCAGATGCGCGACGACGACCCGGGCGAGGTCGGCCAGCGCCGCCGCGTCGTCCTGCGTGAAGTCCCGCGGCGCGGTGTCGATCAGGCAGAGGGCGCCGACCCGGATGCCGTCGCTCAGGACGAGCGGCGCGCCCGCGTAGAACACGATCCCGGGCGCGCCCGTCACCAGGGGAGCGCCCGAGAAGCGCGGATCGCGGCGCGCGTCCGCCACCACCAGGACGGCGTCGGTCTCGATCGCGCGGTGGCAGAAGGAGGTCTGGCGCGGCACCACGCCGGGGACGAGGCCGCAGCGCGTCTTCAGCCATTGCCGATCGGCGTCGATCAGCGAGACGAAGGCGTCCGCCACCCCGAACAGGCGGCGGGCCGTGCGGCAGACCGCCTCGAAATGCTCCTCGGGCGGCGTGTCGAGGATGTGCAGGTCGCGAAGCGCCGCGAGGCGCGCCGCCTCGGCGTTCGGCCCGATATACGGCGGCGTGTCCACGGGTCCGGTCCCGAATCGTCGAGGGCGACAAGCAGTCCCGCGGACCTTGTGCCGCGTCGGGCGCGAAAAATCAGCACACAGCCGCGCGAGAAATGCGGCGCGCCCGCGCTACGGCATGTTCTGTGACTCTCGGATCACGGACAATGCTCCAAACCATTGATCTGGCGCGCCTTCCGATCGCCGAACCGGCAACCGCTTCGGCGGAGGGCGCGCTAGGCCCGCGCGGAGGGCGCGCCGGCCAGCCAGCGCAGGCGCGCGGCCTCGAGCGCCCAGACCATGCCGAGCATCATGTAGACGTGGCGCCACTTCTCGATGTCGATCTGCAAAGCCTGCAGGAAGAACATCAGCAGCGCCGGCCACACGATCTGGGCATGCGCCCGCACGGGCGAGTCGCTGGCGATGAGCCGGAAGCCGACGAAGCCCGTCGCCAGCACGAGGCCGATGAAGACCGCGCCCCCGAGCCAGCCGCCGTTGGCGAAGCTGCCGATGTAGGAATTGTGCGGCTCGAGCCCGAAGGTGAGGCGCCAGTGCATCGGCCCCATGCCGAGCGGCATGGAGACCAGCATGCCGATGCCGCGCAGCTGGTTGCCGAAGCGCCCGGTGACGCCCTCGTCGTAATCCTGCGTGAGCGCCGCCCGGGTCTCGAACATCCGCTGCACGTGATCGACCGACAGGAGGCCGATCACCGCCGCGATGCCGAGCCCGGTCGTCACGAGGGTGAGGAGCACGATGCGGCGGCGCAGGCGGGCCGATCGCGTCGCGGCATGGACCGAGACCACCATGACGAGGACGGCCACCGCGGTGCCGCCCCAGGAGCCGCGCGAGAAGGACAGGAAGATGCCCGCCAGGATCACGAGCAGCCCGGCGAGCGCCAGGACCGGCCGGCGCGCCGTCCCGTCGAGGAGCCCGTGCATCAGGTAGAGGGCGCCGAGGGTCAGGAACGAGCCGAACACGTTCGGGTCCTGGAAGGTGCCGGACGCCCGGCCGTACTTGTAGAACAGGTCCTCGATGCCGATGAGGTCGAGGTAGCCGACGATGCCGAGCGCCGCCGAGAAGACGCAGCTCGCCGTGTAGGCCTTGAGCGCCAGCTCCATCCGGCCGCGCGTGTCGTCGGAGAACAGCATCGCGAAGAACACGCACGTCGCCGCGAGATAGACGAGCTGGATCGTCCAGGTGAGCGGGAACGCCTCGTCGAGATAGGGGATCAGCGCCGCGCCGATGGCGGCGAGATAGAGGATCAGCAGCCCGAGGAGCGGCAGCACGCCCCTGTGGAGGCGCAGACCCAGGCAGGCCCAGAGCAGCATGGTGGGGATCGCCACGAGGTCGTAGGGCGAGGTCTCCGAGAAGGCGAAGCAGGCGAAGAAGATGAAGGCCGCGAGCAGGAGGCGCGCGAGGCCCTCGACGAGCCGCCGAACCGGGATCGCCGCCCAGGCCAGGGGAGCACCGGCAGGGGGCGCGCCCGACGGGGCGATGGTGGAGGCCATGCACGCGAACTCCGCGGCCCCGATACGCCGGGCCGTTCGATGCGCGTGACGATAAGGCCGGAGAGATTGAGATTTCGCTGACGGGGCCGCGTCCCCTTGCAGAGCGAGGACGTCAGACCGGGCCCGCTCGGATCCGAGCGGGCGCCATCCCGGTTCACGCCCGGCAGGCCAGGAACTCGGCCCGGATCGCCTCGGGATCGAGGTTGCGCCCGATGAAGACGACGCGGGAGACCCGCTTCTCGTCCGCGCCCCAGTCGCTCTGGAGATCCCCGTCGAGGATCATGTGGACGCCCTGGAAGACGAAGCGCTTCGGCTCGTTCGGAAAGGCGACGATGCCCTTGCAGCGCAGGATGTCGGGGCCCCGGACCTGGGTCAGGTTCGAGATCCAGGGCATGAACGTCTCGGGGTCCACCGGCCCGTCGAGGCTCGCCGACACCGACTGCAGGTCGGCGTCGTGGTGATGGTGGTGGCCCTCCTCGAGGAAGTCGGGCTCCACGTCGAGGATGCGGCCGAGGTCGAAGGCGTTGCGCTCCAGCACCGCGTCGAGGGGCACCGCGCAGTTCCGCGTGCGGTGGAGCTTGGCGTAGGGGTTGATGCCGCGGATCTCGGCCTCGACCCGGTCGAGGTCGGCCGGCTCCACGAGATCGGACTTGTTCAGCAGGATCACGTCCGCGAAGGCGATCTGGTTCTTGGCCTCGGGGGCGTCCTTGAGGCGGTCGGAGAGCCACTTGGCGTCGGCCACCGTCACCACGGCGTCGAGGCGGGCCGCCTCGCCGACATCCTGGTCGACGAAGAAGGTCTGGGCGACGGGAGCCGGGTCGGCGAGCCCGGTCGTCTCGACGATGATCGCGTCGAACTTGCCGCGCCGCTTGACGAGCCCGTCCATGATGCGGATCAGGTCGCCCCGCACCGTGCAGCAGACGCAGCCGTTGTTCATCTCGAACACTTCCTCGTCGGCGCCGACCACGAGGTCGTTGTCGATGCCGATCTCGCCGAACTCGTTGACGATCACGGCGTAGCGCTTGCCGTGATTCTCGGTGAGGATCCGGTTGAGGAGGGTGGTCTTGCCGGCGCCGAGATAGCCGGTCAGCACGGTGACGGGGATCTTCGACGAGGCGGCAGCGGTCGGGGCGTCGGACATGGCAACCCTTCGATGCGGGCGGGGCGCGGGCGGGTGGTATAGATCGGGTTGTTATATTGTGTCATCCACCGCCGGATGGAAGGCCGGCGCCGGCGCGGCACCGGACTTCACGAAACCGGCGCACGGCACCGCTAAGCCGCGGGGGACGCTCGGCTTTCGGACCGTGATACTCAATCGATGGTTGTAAATTGTGCAGCCCGGAGGCAACGCCGGCCCGAGAAATCGGTCCGGACGCGGCGGCGTCTTGACGATGACAAGATCCGGAGACCATGCACACGCTTTCCCGGCGGGACGCCGGGGCGGCATCACGGCCGGGTCAGCCCGTCCGCCATCCACCAAGCGCCAAGCGCCGGTTCGGTGCTTCCGGAAGGCCCGGCACGTCACAGATTGAAGCCCGGCGCGCCCGGCGTGCCGCACGGACCGAAGATCCAGACTCGATGGACGCTCGCAACCCCCTCGACCACGATGTGAGCACGACGGACGCCCCGCGCGCGCATGGCCGCCGCGCCGCCCTCCTGCCGATCGTCGCCGTGCTCTCGCTGGTCGTCGCGGGCGTGGCGGCGGTGGCGGTCTATCCCGAGCCCGTGCGCGGGCTCGCCGAGGCCGCGATCGCGCGGATCCAGGGCCTGATGCAGGGCGGCAAGGCGGAGGAGGACGCCGAGGAGCCCGCGACGGCGCAGACGGGCGGGCGCGTGTTCCGCCCGACCAAGGAGCAGCGCGCCGCGCTCGAGATCCGGCCGGTCGAGACCATGGTGTTCCGCCCCGAAGGCTCGGCGGAGGGACGCATCGCGCTCAACGAGGACGACAACGTGCCGGTCGCCTCGCCCTATGCGGGCCGGGTCACGAAGGTGCTGGCGCGGGCGGGCGACGACGTGAAGGCCGGCGACGTGCTGCTGACGCTCGAGGCCACCGACATGGTCCAGGCGCAGAACGACTACCAGAGCGCCCTCAACACGCTGAACAAGACGAGCGCGCTGCTGAAGCTCGACCAGACCATCGCGGCCCGCCAGCAGGAGCTGTTCGCCGCCAAGGCGGTCGCCCTCAAGGATTACCAGTCGGCCCAGAACGACGTGATCGCGGCGCAGAGCGACCTGAGGACCGCGGAGGCGACCCTGCAGGCGGTCAAGAACCGCCTGCGCCTCCTCGGCAAGACCGATGCGGAGATCGCGGCCTTCGAGAAGAGCGGCATGATGAGCGCGGAGACCCAGATCCGCGCGCCGATCGCCGGCACCATCGTGCAGCGCAAGGTCGGCATCGGCCAGTACCTGACGACGTCGAGCGACCCCGTCTTCGTGATCGGCGACCTCTCGACCGTCTGGCTCGTTGCCAACGTGCGCGAGAGCGAGATCCCGAAGATCCGCCTCGGCCAGGAGGTGGAGGCGCGGGTCGCGGGCTTCGGCAACCGGGTGTTCCGGGCGCGGGTCAACTACATGGCGGCGAGCCTCGACCCGGCCACGCGCCGGCTCGCGGTGCGCAGCGAGGTCGACAACCCGGACCGTTCCCTCAAGCCCGAGATGTTCGCGACCTTCACGATCATCACCGGCAAGGCGCAGCCCTCCCCGAGCGTGCCGCTCGCGGCGGTCGTCTACGAGGGCAGCAACGCCCATGTCTGGGTGGCGCGCCCCGACGGGACCATCGAGGCCCGCAACGTCCGGCTCGGGCTCGTCAACGGCGACAACGCGCAGGTCGTGGACGGCCTGAGCGAGGGCGACCAGGTCGTCACCCGCGGCGCGCTCTTCATCGACCGGGCCGCCAGCGGCGACAAGGCGTCGTGAGGGACCGCGCGCGATGAACGCCCTGATCGTCTTCTCGCTCCGCCAGCGCGTGCTGGTGTTCCTGATGTTCGTGGTGATGCTGGCGCTCGGCTATGCCAGCTACCTGCAGCTCAACATCGAGGCCTATCCCGATCCCGTCCCACCGCTCGTCGACGTCATCACGCAGAATCCCGGGCAATCGGCCGAGGAGATCGAGCGCTACATCACGATCCCGCTGGAGGTGGCGCTCGCCGGCATCCCGAACGCCACCGTGGTGCGCACGATCTCGTTGTTCGGCCTCTCCGACGTGAAGGTGCAGTTCAACTACGAGTACACGTACCAGGAGGCGCTGCAGCGGGTGCTGAACCGGCTCTCGCAACTGCCGCCCCTGCCGAACGGGGCGCAGCCGCAGATCTCGCCGACGAGCCCGGTCGGCGAGATCATGCGCTACAAGCTCGTCGGCCCGAAGGGCTTCTCCTCCGCCGACATGAAGACCCTGCAGGATTGGGTGCTGCAGCGCCGCTTCAAGGCGATCCCCGGCGTCGTCGACGTCACGGCCTTCGGCGGCAAGGCCAAGGAATACGAAATCGCGGTCGACCTGAACCGGCTCCAGGCGCAGGGCCTGACCCTGGTGCAGCTCGTCAACGCGCTCAACAATTCGAGCATCAACGTGGGCGGCCAGACGCTCAATGTCGGCGAGCAATCGGCGGTGGTGCGCGGCGTCGGCCTGATCCGCGACATGGACGACATCAAGGACACGATGCTCACGCAGGTGAGCGGCACGCCGGTGCTGGTGCGCGACGTCGCCGAGGTCCGCGTCTCGAACGCGCCCCGCCTCGGCATCGTCGGCCATGACGGGGAGAGCGACGTCGTCGAGGGCATCGTGCTGATGAGCCGCGGCGGCCAGAGCCTGCCGACCCTGAAGCGGGTCGAGGCCGAGATCGACAAGATCAACGCGTCGACCATCCTGCCGCCCGACGTGAGGATCGAGCGCATCTACGACCGCTCGAACCTCATCCACACCACCACCCACACGGTGATGCACAACCTCATCTTCGGCGTGGTGCTGGTCTTCGTGGTGCAGTGGCTGTTCCTGGGGAGCCTGCGCAGCGCCATCATCGTGGCGGCCACGATCCCGTTCGCGCTGGGCTTCGCCATCATCATCCTGGTGATGCGGGGCGATTCGGCGAACCTCCTGTCCCTCGGCGCCATCGATTTCGGCCTCATCGTCGACGCGACCGTGATCATGGTCGAGAACGTGTTCCGCCACCTCGCCGAGCCCGAGCACACGCAGGGCCAGGAGGCGCCCGGCGGCCTCTCGGGCCGCCTCGGCACCATCGCGATCGCGGGCGCGGAGGTGAACCGGGCGATCTTCTTCTCGGCCACGATCATCATCGTGGGCTTCCTGCCGCTCTTCACCATGACGGGCGTCGAGGGGCACATCTTCGGGCCGATGGCGAAGACCTACGCCTACGCGCTGGTCGGGGGCCTGCTCGCCACCTTCACGGTCTCGCCGGCCCTGTCGGCGCTGATCCTGCCGAAGCAGGTCGAGGAGCGCGACACGCTGATCGTCAAGCTCCTGCGCTTCGGCCACGTGCTGATCCTGCGCTTCGGACTGCGCAACAAGCTCCTGTCGCTCGGCGTGACGCTGGCGATCCTGCTGGCCGCGGGGCTCGCGGCGCGGGGCCTTGGGCTCGAGTTCCTGCCCAAGCTCGAGGAGGGCAACCTCTACATCCGCGGCACGATGCCGGCCTCGATCTCGCTCGAGGCCGGCAATTCCTACGTGGAGCGCCTGCGCCGGATCGTGGGCGACATCCCCGAAGTCGTGACCGTGATCTCCCACCAGGGCCGGCCGAGCGACGGCACCGACGCCACGGGCTTCTTCAACGTCGAGATCCTGGCACCCCTCAAGCCGTTCGACACCTGGCCGAAGGGCCTCGACAAGGACGGGCTGATCCGGGACCTCTCGAAGCGTCTGGAAGGCGAGTTCCCGGGGATCGAGTTCAACTTCTCCCAGTATATCGAGGACAACGTCCAGGAGGCGGCCTCGGGCGTGAAGGGCGAGAACTCGGTCAAGATCTACGGCAACGACCTCAACGAGATCACCCGGACGGCGAACGCGATCAAGGCGGTGCTGGCCACCGTGCCGGGCGTGACCGACCTCTCGGTCTTCGCCTCCCTCGGCCAGCCGACGGTGCGCATCGACGTGGACCGGCGCAAGGCCGCCCGCTTCGGGCTCTCGATCGGGGACGTCAACACGACCCTGCAGGCCGCGATCGGCGGGCAGATCGCGGGCGACCTCTACGAGTTCGGCTCGGACCGGCACTTCCCGATGCGGGTGCGCCTCGCGCGGGAGTACCGGCGCTCGCTCGAGACGATCCGCAACATCACGATCGGGGCGACGAACCCGAACGGCGGCGTCATCCAGGTGCCGATCTCCGAGATCGCGACGGTGGAGCTCGTCTCGGGCGCGGCCTTCATCTACCGGGAGGACCAGGAGCGCTACATCCCGGTGAAGTTCTCGGTGCGCGGGCGCGACCTCGGCAGCGCCGTGATCGAGGCGCAGCGGCGGATCGCCGAGGAGGTGCAGCTGCCGTCCGGCTCCCACCTCGAATGGGTCGGCCAGTTCACGAACCTCCAGGACGCCGTGCAGCGGCTCACCGTCGTGGTGCCGGTCACGCTCGCGCTGATCGCGCTCCTGCTGTTCATCAACTTCTCCTCGGTGACCGACATGCTGCTCGGCCTGAGCGTGATCCCGATGGCGATGATCGGGGGCATCTTCGCGCTGTTCCTCACCGGCACGCCCTTCTCGATCTCGGCGGCGATCGGCTTCATCGCGCTGTTCGGCATCTCGACCATGGAGGGCGTGATCCTGCTCGCCTACTACAACCAGCTCATCGACGAGGGCTGGGGCCGGGCCGAGGCGGTGTGGAACGCGGCCAATGTCCGGATGCGGCCCGTGATGATGACCTGCGTGGCCGCCTGCGTCGGCCTGCTGCCGGCCGCCGTCTCCACCGGCATCGGCTCGCAGGTGCAGAAGCCGCTCGCCCTCGTGGTCGTGGGCGGCATCCTGCTCGCGCCGAACCTGATCCTCGTCGTGGTGCCGATCCTGATCTCGCTGTTCTCCCGGCGCCGGCCGAGCGCGGCGGCCGCGCCCGCCCCGCACCGGGCGGCCGCCTGACCATGGCCGTGATGCCGGGGACACAGCCCGCGGATCCGAGCGGGCGCGACGGTGCGCGGCCGTTGACAGGCGGGCCGGCCGCGGCGCTGTACTCGTCGGACGGGGCGGGCGCGGTTTCCGGGGGCGGCATGGCGGCGCGAGCCTCAGGCGGAATGCGCGGGCGCGCGCCCGCGGCGCTCGCATCCGCTCTCGGCGCGGCGCTTCTCTTCGCGGCCCTCGGCGCCTGCGCGGTCGGACCGAACTACCTGCCGCCGGCCGACCCGCCGGCGACGCGCTACACCCGGGAGCCACTCGCGAATCCGAGCGCCGCCGACGCGATCCGCACGACGCAGGGCGGCTCGGCCGACCAGAGCTTCGTGTCGGGCGCCGACATCCCGGGCCAGTGGTGGACCCTGTTCCGCTCGAAGGCGCTCAACCGCCTCGTCGCGGAGGCGCTCGCCAACAACCCGACGCTGGAGGCCGCCCAGGCCTCGCTGCAGGTGGCGCGGCAGAATGTCGAGGCCCAGAAGGGCACCCTGTTCCCGACGCTGACGGCGAATCCGCAGGCCCAGGTCGCGAAGGCACCGGGCCTCGACCTGCAATCGCCCCTGCAGAACCAGAACCAGTTCTTCTACAGCCTCTACACGCCGCAGGTCGCGG
Source organism: Methylobacterium nigriterrae (assembly GCF_037106235.1). Taxonomy (NCBI): domain Bacteria; kingdom Pseudomonadati; phylum Pseudomonadota; class Alphaproteobacteria; order Hyphomicrobiales; family Methylobacteriaceae; genus Methylobacterium; species Methylobacterium nigriterrae. Next base: position 222,320 of record NZ_JBAWTG010000002.1, read on the forward strand.
TCTCGTTCAACCCGGACGTGTTCGGGGGCAACCGCCGTCAGATCGAGTCGCTGGAGGCCCAGGCCGAGAACCAGCGCTTCCAGCTCGAGGCCGCCTACCTGTCGCTCACCGCCAACGTCGTGGCGGCGGCAATCCAGGAGGCGAGCCTGCGCGCCCAGATCGACGCCACCAAGCGGGTGATCCAGGCGCAGACGGAGGTGCTGCAGCTCTACAACAAGCAGCTCTCGCTGGGGCAGATCGCGGGCGCCGACGTGGTGCAGCAGCAGGCCGCGCTCTCGCTCTCGCAGCAATTGCTGCCGCCGCTCGAGCGCCAGCTCGCCCAGCAGCGCAACCTCCTGACGGCGCTCGCCGGGCGCCTGCCGAGCGAGGAGGTGTCCGAGACCTTCACGCTCGCCCAGCTCCACCTGCCGACGAAGCTGCCCGTCAGCCTGCCCTCGCGCCTCGTGCAGCAGCGCCCCGACGTGAAGGCCGCGGAGGCGCAGGTCCATCAGGCGAGCGCCGATGTGGGCGTGGCGGTGGCCAACCGCCTGCCGCAATTCAGCATCACGGCCAATGCGGGCGCGAGCGCCGTGAAGCTCGCGCAGCTCGCCAACCCGAGCGCCGGCTTCTTCACGGTGATCGGCGCGGTGACGCAGCCCCTGTTCGACGCCGGCACGCTCTATCGCCGGCAGCGCGCCTCCGAGGAGACGCTCGCCGGGGCGCAGGCGCAGTACCGCGCCACGGTGATCACGGCCTTCCAGAACGTCGCCGACGCGCTGCGGGCGCTGCAATCGGACGCCCGCGCGGTCGCGGCCGCCTCCGCTGCCGAGCAGGCGACGGCCAAGAGCGTCGAGCTGATCCGCAAGCAGTACACGGCGGGCTCGGTCAACGGCGCCGTGGTGCTGATCGCCCAGCAGAGCTACCTGCAGGCCCTCGTCACCCAGGCGCAGGCGCGCGCCAGCCAGTACGCCGACACCGCCGCCCTGTTCCAGGCGCTCGGCGGCGGCTGGTGGAACCGCATGGACGTGGCCCCACCCCGCCCCGACACCGACCCGGCGAAGTTCCTGTAAGTCATAGTAAATCCGCTTGATCCCCGCGGGATCGCGGATCGGGGCCTCGCTCAGTCGCCGCGCGGCCGAGGATGCCATTCTGACGAAAGCGCGTCGCGCTCGGCCTTGAGATGGCCGATCAGGCGCTCGGCCAGACGGCCCGGCGGACGTCCCGACGGCCGGATCAGCATCGTCTCGATGCGCAGGCGAGGCCGGAACGGCCGCAGCACGACGGGCAGGCCGGCGAGCTCCCGGGCCGGGATCGGATCGACGACGGCGAGTCCCAGCCCTTCGGCCACGAGGCCGCAGCGCGCCGCGGTGTACTGCGCCATCAGGACGAAGCGCGGCGCGAGGCCGGCCCGCGCGAAGGCCGCCTCGACCGCCTGCTGGAACGGGCCGGCGCCGCCCGCGATCAGGGGCTCGTCCGCGAGATCCTGCACCGTGACGGTCCGCTTGGGCGCGAGGGCGTGCTTGCGCGGCAGCGCGCAGACCGCATCGACCGCGAGGAAAGGTTCGCAGACAACCCCCGCATAGCCGGACCGGGGCCGCACCAGGCCGACATCGCACTGCCCCGAAGAGGCCCACGACCAGATCGTGTCCGGGCTCGGCACGTGGACCGCGACGCGGGCGCCCGGACATTCGGCGCTCCAGCGCCGGACGGCACGCGGCAGCAGGCGGGACGCCAGCGAGGGCTGGCAGGCGACGCGCAGCGGCCCGGTGCCGAGCTCCCGAATCTGGCGCGCCGCGTGGCGAAGGTGGTCGAGCCCGGCACAGGTCCGCTCGACCTCGCGGGCGAAAGCCTCCCCCTCCTGCGTCGGCGACGCGCTCCCGTGGCCCCGCACGAACAGGGGAAAGCCGAGATCGGCCTCGAGCTGGGCCATCGCGCGGCTGACATGCGGCTGGCCGATGCCGAGCGCCGCCGCGGCCCGCGTCATCCCGCCATGGCGCAAGACGGCGCGGAACAGGTCGATATGGGCCGGGTTCATCATGCCCATCCTGCATGGAAAGGGAGATGTCCGGCATTTGACGGCATGCGCCGAGGGTGTTGTCAATGACCGATGCCGGGCTCCCGAGCGCGTCGCGGCACCCCCTTCGACAAGGCCAGGCGCCGATGCTCAACCTCCTGCTTCCCCTGGCCCTCGCCGCCCTGGCGGGAGGCAGCATCGTCGTCCAGCAGGTGCTGAACGCGAACCTGCGCGTGGCCCTGAACTCGGCCGCCTGGTCAGGGTTCGTCAGCTACCTCGTCGGGGTCGTCTGCATGGGGCTGCTCGCCCTCGCGCTGCGCGACCTGGTCCCTCAGGCGAGCCTGGCGGCACGCATCCCGTGGTGGGCCTGGAGCGGCGGCCTGTTCGGCGCGATCTTCATCGGCCTCGCCATCGTCCTCGTGCCGCAGCTTGGGGCGGCGGCGTTCATCGCGCTCCTCGTCACCGGCCAGATGCTCGCCTCGGTGGCGTTCGATCATTTCGGCTGGATGGGCCTCGCGCAGCGTCCGCTCGGCCTGCCGCGCCTGGCCGGCATCGCGCTCCTGATCGGCGGCGTGGTCCTGATCCGGCGTTGAGCACGGCGGCTAGCGCGCTTTCCGCCGAGTTGGTTGCCGGTTTGGCGATCAGAAAGCGCGCCAGATCAATGGTTTGGAGCATTGTCCGTGATCCAGGAATCGCGGACAATACTCTCGGCGCCCCGGACCGGCCCCGGGATCGACGAGGCCGGTCACGCCCCGATGGCGTGCAGCGCGATCTCTCGGCAGTGTGGGCGGTCGCGGTGCTCGATCAGGTAGATCCCCTGCCACGTGCCGAGCGCGAGACGGCCATCCACAACCGGAACCGACAGGCTCGAATCGGTCAGCATTGTGCGGATGTGGGCGGGCATATCGTCCGGGCCCTCGGCGCCGTGGACGTAACCCGCGTGGCGGGGCGCGAGCCCGTCCAGCGCCGTCATCAGGTCGGCCTGCACGTCCGGGTCGGCGTTCTCCTGGATCGTCAGCGAGGCCGAGGTGTGCCGGCAGAAGACGGTGACGAGCCCGTCCCGGATCCCGCTCTCGCGCACGAACCCGGTCACCGCCGCGGTGACGTCCGTGAAGCCCCGGCCGGGCGTCGCGACGGCGAGCGTCGCGCCCGCCTGGCGGCGGATCTCGCCCGCCGAGAACCCCTCGAGAGCCCCGATCCTGCCCGGCCTCATGTCGCCTCCTCGATGAGTGTCGCGCCCGGCGCGATCTCGCGCTCGCCGCGGGCGAGGATCCGCTCGAGAAGCTCGATCCGGTCGGCCTCGGCCGCAGGCTTGTCCCAGCGGATGCGGCTGACCCGGGGGAAGCGCATGGCGACCCCGGACTTGTGCCGCGTCGAGCGCTGCACGCCCTCGAAGGCGATCTCCAGGACGAGGCCCTTGTCGCGCCCGTACTCCACCTCGCGCACCGGGCCGAAGCGCTTGGTGGTGTGGTTGCGGACGTAGCGGTCGAGCTTGGCGAGCTCCGCGTCCGTGAAGCCGTGATAGGCCTTGCCGACCGGAACCAGCTCCTCGCCCCCCTCCGGCCGCTCGCGCCAGACCCCGAACGTGTAGTCGGAATAGAACGAGGAGCGCTTCCCGTGCCCGCGCTGGGCGTACATCATCACGGCATCGACGAGGTGCGGCTCGCGCTTCCACTTCCACCACGGTCCCTTGGGGCGGCCCGGCAGGTAGGCGCTGTTCAGGCGCTTCAGCATCACGCCCTCGATGGCCTCGGCATCCTCGCCGGCCCCGACCGAGGCCGGGTCGGCGCGGGCGGCAGCGAGATCCTCCCAGCTCGCGAAGGGCACGAGCGGCGAGATGTCGATGCGGGCGTGGTCGAGACGGGAGACGAAAGCCTCGAGCCGGGCGCGTCGCTCCGCGAAGGGGAGCGGGCGCAGGTCCTCGCCGTCGGCCGCGAGCAGGTCGTAGGCCCGCACATGGGCCGGGAACTCCTCGAGGAGCCGGCCCGTTACGGCCTTCCGGTTGAGGCGCTGCTGCAGGACGTTGAAGCTCTGCACCCGGGCCTCGCGCAGGATCAGGAGCTCGCCGTCGAGGGCGCCCGAGAAGGTGATGGCCTCGGCAAGGTCCGGAAAGGCGCCGGAGATATCCTCGCCGGTGCGGGAATAGATGCGGGCGACCTGGGCTCCGGCGCGGTCGCGCCCGCCGACGAGTTGCACCCGGATGCCGTCCCACTTCCACTCGCCCGAGAAGGCCTCGGGCTCCAGCCGGTCGAAATCGCTCTCCTCCTCGATCGGGTGGGACAGCATGGGCGGCCGGAAGGGGGCCGGGTTGAGGGTCTCGGGCCGCTCCCCCCTGCCCTCGACCCAGGCGAACAGCGCCTCGTAGGGCGGCTCGAGCCCGTGCCAGACCTCCTCGACCGCGTCGGCCTCGTGCCCCCCGAGCGCGCCGACCGCCGTCTTGGCGAGCCGGGCCGAGACTCCGACGCGCAGGTTGCCCGTGACGAGCTTGAGGAGCGCCCAGCGCCCGGTCTCGTCGAGGGCGTCGAGCCAGGTCGCGAGGTGGCGCGGCAGGTCGGCCTTGCGGGTGGCCGCGAGCGTCTCCACGACCTCGGCGAGGGTGGGCGCGTGGACGGACAGGTGCGGGGGCGGGTTGTTGTGGCCGGGGCCCGGCTCGCGCCGCGCTCCCTCTCCCGTTCGGGAGAGGGTCGGGGTGAGGGGTGCGACCTCTCCGGATATGGAGCACCCCTCACCCGGTCCGCGTCCCGCGGACTCGACCTCTCCCGTTCGGGAGAGGTGCCCCGCGCCCGATCCGGCCGCGTCCGGCGTCGGCCAGATCAGCGCCGTGGTCTCTGCGAGATCGCCCACGTAATTGTGCGAGAGCCTGAACAGGGTCGGGTCGACGCGCTCCTCCACGAGGCCTCGGATGAGGGCAGGCTTGGCCTCCCGGAAGGTCAGGCCCCCGGTCATGGCGGCGAGCGCGTAGCCGCGCTCCGGATCCGGCGTGTGGGCGAAGTAAGCCTGCAGGAGCCGGAGCTTGGCGTTGCGGCGCGGCTCGTAGGCGAGGCGGTCGAGGAGATGGGCGAAATCGTTCACGCGGTCGCCTCCGCGGGCTCGGCGGCCTGCTCGACCTCCTCGTCGCCGTAGCCGAGCATGTGCAGGGGCCTCGCCCGGATCCCCTGCAGCCCGCACCAGTGCACCAGCGCATCCTCCTGCCCGTGCGTGACCCAGACCTCCTCTGCACCGGTCTCGAGGATGGTGCGGCAGAGGTCCGGCCAGTCCGAGTGGTCCGAGATCACGAGAGGCAGCTCGATCCCCTTCTGGCGGGCGCGGGCCCGCACCCGCATCCAGCCCGAGGCGAAGGCGGTGACGGGGTCGGGGAACTTGCGCGACCACAGGTCCTGGATGGCGGAGGGCGGACAGAGCACGATCGCGCCGTGGAGCTTCGCGCGGTCGGCCGCCGCCACCTTCGGGGTCTGCCCGAGCGCGATGCCCTCGCGCTTGTAGAGTTCGGTGAGCTTCTCCATGGCGCCGTGCAGGTAAATCGGGCGGTCGTAGCCCGCCTCCCGCAGCAGCGCCATGACGTGCTGCGCCTTGCCGAGCGCGTAGGCGCCGACGATGTGGGCGCGCTCCGGGAACAACGTCACCGATTCGAGGAGCTTGGCGATCTCCGCGCCCGTATCGGGCATCCGGAAGACCGGCAGCCCGAAGGTCGCCTCGGTGATGAAGACGTCGCAGGGCACGGGCTCGAAGGGCAGGCAGGTCGGGTCGCGCGCCCGCTTGTAGTCTCCCGAGACCACCACCCGCACGCGCTCGGCTTCGATCGCGATTTGCGCCGAGCCGAGGACGTGGCCGGCCGGTGCGAAGCGTACGCTGACGTCGCCGATGCGGATCACCTCGCCGAGGCGCGCTTCCTGCCGGGTTGCGCAGAAATCCTCGCCGTAGCGCACCGCCATGATGCGCAGCGTCTCGGGGGTCGCCAGCACGCTGCCGTGGCCGGAGCGGGCATGATCGGCGTGCCCGTGGGTGATGAGTGCGCGCGGCACCGGCCAGGTCGGATCGACGTGGAAGCGCCCGAGCGGGCAGTAGAGACCCTCGCGGGTTAGGGTGAGGAGATCGCTGGCGCGTAACGGCATCGGCGAGGCTATATAGGGCGCCGATCCGCGCCCCGCTCACCCGCATGTCCCGCCAGCACACCTCCGGCGACCTCCGCGCCGACCGCCGCTACGCCTATGCCGAGGCCTGCCTCGCGGAGGGCGACGCCGCGGGCGCGGCCGAAATGGCCGAGCAGGCCCTCGACCTCGCGCCGCGCTTCGCGCCGGCCTGGCTGCTGCTCGGCCGGGCCCGCGAGGCGCTCCACGCGGCGGGTGGGCGGGAGACCGACCTGCAGGGCGCGCTCAGGGCCTACGCGAACGCCCTCGACCTCGATCCCGAGGACGTGCTCGGCAGCCGGCTGCGCCTAGCCCAGCTCGGCGTCGGCGACGCGCTCGCGGCGATCTCGCCGGCCTACGTGCGGGCCCTGTTCGACGGCTACGCCGCGCGTTTCGAGCGCCACCTCGTCGGCGAGCTCGGCTATCGCGGGCCCACGATGCTGTGCGCTTCCATCGATGCGCTGGCGGGCGCCGGGCGGCGCTTCGCGCGGGTGCTCGATCTCGGATGCGGGACCGGGCTGATGGGCGCGACGCTCGAAGGCCGTTTCGATCGCCTCGCGGGCGTCGATCTCTCGCCCGCCATGCTGGCGAAGGCGGAGGCACGCGGTCTCTACCACCGCCTCGTGGCGGGCGAGCTCACGGGCTTCCTGGCCGGCGAGGCCGCCGCGTCCGCCGACCTCGTCGTGGCGGCGGACGTGTTCATCTATCTCGGCGACCTCCGGCCCGCGCTCGCCGCGATCGCGCGGGTGCTCGGCCCGGACGGGCTCGCCGCCTTCACGGTGCAGTCGCATGACGGCGCGGGCATCGTGATCGGGCCGGACGGGCGCTACGCCCACGCGGATGCGGAGGTTCTGGCCGCCGCCGACGCGGCCGGGCTGAGCCTGCGAAGCCTCACGCCAGCGGCGATCCGCCGGCAGAACGGCCTCGGCGTGCCGGGCCGGATCGCGGTGCTGTCGCCCGGCCTTGCCTGACACGTTCCAGGCTCGAGGCTCATCCCCCCGCAAAACCCGGTTCCGGCAGAGGCCGCGGCCGCGCATCCGAGCACCGCACACGGTTGCGTGAGCGCGCCCGGATTCGCGCGCGCCGACCGAACCTTCGCCGGCGTGGGGCGGTTAAGCGGCCTAACCGTTTCCCGCCCGCCACGCGGGAAGCCAAGACCATCCGAACGACCAGTCACGAGGGCCCGATGGCGGAGAAGCAGGACAAGGCGTTCCCGGCGAGCGCGGCGACGCGCGTTCCCTTCGCGCTCGCGCTGGCGGCGCTCGCCGGCTGCGCGGATTCGATCGGATTCCTCGAGTATTCGCAGCTCTTCATGTCGTTCATGTCAGGCAACACCACCCGCTTCGGCGTCGCGGTCTCGTCCTTCGACTGGGAGAACACCGCGCGCGCGGCGAGCACCATCGTGGTGTTCTGCTTCGGGGCGTTCCTCGGCACCCTGCTCGCCGCCTGGGTCGGGCCCTGGCGCCTTCCGGTGCTCCTGTCGATCGAGGCCGCGCTCCTCGCGGTGGGGTTGATCGCGCCCTGGGGCAGCTTCTCGTTCCCGCTGCACGCCTACCCGATCGTGCTGGCGCTCGGCCTGCAGAACGCGACCCTGCAGGATGCCAACGGCAACAGCATCGCGCTGACCTACGTCACCGGCGCCGTGGTCCGGTTCGGGACGGGCCTCGCCAACCTCGTCCTGCACGAGCCCTCGCCCGCCTTCTGGCTCCAGGCCCCGCTCTGGGGAGCGCTGAGCACCGGCGCGGTGATCGGGGGCGCCCTGCAGATCCGCTACGGCGAGAACGCCTTCCTGTTCCCGGCCGCGCTCGCGGCCGGACTCGCGGTGGTCGCGATCGTGCTGGCCTTGGCCAAGCCCCGCTCGCCGCTCGTCACCGGCAATGCCCCGGCGCCCGACGCGCCGCCGCACGCCAAGGCCGTCGGCATGCTGCGGTGACGCGTCACTCGGCCGAGGCCGTCCCGCGCAGGCGCTTCGTGGCGCCGCGCTTCGCCTTGGCCTCGAGCCGGCGCTTCTTCGAGGCGAGCGTCGGCCGGGTGGCGCGGCGCGGGGTCGGAGGCACCGCCGCCTCGGCCACGAGCTCGGCGAGGCGCTCGCGGGCATCCGCCCGGTTGCGCTCCTGGGTGCGGAAGCGCTGGGCCGTGATGACGAGAACGCCCTCGGCGGTGAGCCGCCGCCCGGCGAGCCGCATCAGCCGGACGGCGACCGCGTCGGGCAGGGCGGCGGAGCGGCGCACGTCGAAGCGCAGCTGCACCGCGGTCGAGAGCTTGTTGACGTTCTGCCCGCCCGGCCCGGAGGCGCGCACGAAGCTCTCCTCCAGCTCCGCCTCGTCGATGGCGATGTGGGGGGTGCATTGCAGGGCCACGATCGCCATCTCCGGGAACGATGGGACAGGGGTCGGGGGGACGATCCGTCAGGCCGCTTCGGAGGGGGTGCGGGCCCGCACCGCCAGCGCGTGCAATCCGCGCTTGAATGCGTCGTCCAGCAAACCGTTCACCAGCCTGTGCCGCTCGACGCGGCTCTTCCCCTCGAAGGCGGGGGAGACCACGTCGAGCCGGAAATGGGTCTCGCCCGATTCGCGCCAGCCCGCATGGCCGGCGTGGAGATGGGATTCGTCGATCACGTCGAGATGTGTCGGCGCCAGCGCCGCGCTCAGCGTCCCGGCGATCCAGGCTTGCAGGGGTCCGGCTTCCGTCATTTGCGCCTCTCCTGGAGGAGGCGGGCGCGCCGACCGCGTCAAGCCCCGTTCTCCGCATGCGTCATCAGGCCCGACGGCCTTGTGTCTCAGGTCCACCCCCTCATAATCGCCCCACCATGGATCTCAACTCGCGCCTGTTCGACAGCATCCGCATCAAGCCCTCCTGCGACGAGCCGAAGGCCGCCGAGACGGCGACCTGCGAGACCCCGGGCTGCACCCATCCCGGCCTGTACCGGGCCCCGAAGGGCCGCAAGGCGGAAGGGCAGTACTGGCGCTTCTGCATGGACCACGTGCGCGCCTACAACGCGAGCTACAACTACTTCGACGGGATGAACGACGCCGCCGTCCAGGCCTACCAGAAGGACGCGATCATCGGGCACCGGCCGACCTGGGCGATGGGCGTGAACCGCTCCGACGGGGCGAAGAGCACCAAGCCCGAGGCCACACGCGACTGGGCCTATGTCGACCCGCTGGGCATCCTGCGGGCCGAGGGCGTCGGCGAGACCGCCCGGCGCGCGCGGCCGGAGCCGCCGCAGCGCCCCCGCCACTCGGCCAGCGTGCGCCGCGCCCTCGACGTGCTGGGTCTCGAGGAGGGCGCCGACACCGCGGCCATCAAGCAGCAGTACAAGGCCCTGGTGAAGCGCTTCCATCCGGATGCCAACGGCGGCGACCGCTCCTTCGAGGAGCGGCTGCGCGACATCATCCGAGCGCACGATGTCCTGCGGGCCGCCGGCCTCTGCTGAGGCGGAGCCCCCCGGCCCGGCGGCACGATCGATGCACGTTTGCACCCGCCGCATTGATCGGGGTGGCGGCAAACGCCGCGCGGCGCACTATATCCTGTGCCCGCACCCCGGTGGCGCTGCCCGGCGCCGACCATTAAGGAGGGCCGGTGCCCGCGGCCGCGAAGCCGCGCGGATGCCAGCCTGGAGACATTGGCGGGGTCCCGCGCTTGACCGGCGGCCCCTGCCCCGACGAGGTCCCGAATGCTTTCTGACGACACGCCCGCCTCGCTGCCCGACCGGACCGTTTCCGTGCGCGAGGTCTTCGGCATCGACATCGACCTCAAGGTGCCGGCCTTCTCCGAGACCGACGAGCACGTGCCCGATCTCGACCCGGACTACATCTTCGACCGGGAGACGACGCTCGCGATCCTGGCGGGCTTCGCCCGGAACCGCCGCGTGATGATCACGGGCTATCACGGCACCGGCAAATCGACCCATGTCGAGCAGGTCGCCGCCCGCCTGAACTGGCCCTGCGTGCGGATCAACCTCGACAGCCACGTCTCGCGCATCGACCTTGTCGGCAAGGACGCGATCGTCCTGCAGGACGGCAAGCAGGTCACGGCCTTCCAGGACGGCATCCTGCCCTGGGCTCTGCAGAACAACGTCGCGCTCGTGTTCGACGAGTACGATGCGGGCCGCCCCGACGTGATGTTCGTGATCCAGCGGGTGCTCGAGGTGTCGGGCCGGCTGACGCTGCTCGACCAGAAGCGGGTGATCCGCCCGCACCCGGCCTTCCGGCTCTTCGCCACCGCCAACACGGTGGGCCTGGGCGACACGTCGGGCCTCTATCACGGCACGCAGCAGATCAACCAGGGCCAGATGGACCGCTGGTCGATCGTCACGACGCTCAACTACCTGCCGCACGACCGCGAGGTGGACATCGTCCTGTCGAAGGCGACGCACTACAGGGGCGAGCAGGGCCGCGACACGGTCAACCGGATGGTGCGCGTGGCCGACCTGACCCGCAACGCGTTCATGAACGGCGATCTCTCGACCGTGATGAGCCCCCGTACGGTGATCACCTGGGCGGAGAACGCGGAGATCTTCCACGATATCGGCTTCGCCTTCCGGGTGACCTTCCTCAACAAGTGCGACGAGCTGGAGCGGCCGCTCGTCGCCGAGTTCTACCAGCGCGCCTTCGGCAAGGAGCTGCCGGAGAGCGCCGTCAACGTCGCGCTGAGCTGAAGTCCCGGAGGCGATCATGGCGGACCCGGCCCTCAAGCCCGACGAGCATTCGGCGAGCGCTTCCGCATCGCAGGGCCGGATGCGCTACGAGGCGACCTCTACAAATGTCCTCATGCCTGGGACGACATCCTCGACCGTCCGCTCGACCTCGATTCGATGAAGCGATAGCTGCGTGTCCATCTCGAACCGCAAGCCCGGCGAGCGTCGCGAGACCGTCGCCGAACCCCTGAAGCGCTCGATCGCCGGATGCCTGCGCGCCATCGCGCGGCGCCAGGAGGTCGAGGTCACCTACGCGACCGACCGTCCGGCGCTGACGGGCGACAAGGCGCGCCTGCCGGAGCCGCCGCGCAAGCTCTCGGCGGCCGACGTGGCGGTGCTGCGGGGCAACGCCGATTCGATGGCGCTGCGCCTCGGCTGCCACGACGCGGCCGTCCACCGCCGCCTGGCGCCCGAGAACGCGGCCGCGCGCGCCGTCTACGACGCCGTCGAGCAGGCCCGCGTCGAGGCGATCGGCTCGCGCCGGATGGCAGGCGTCGCCAGCAACATCACGGCGATGCTCGAGGACCGCTACCACCGCGGCGGCAAGTACGAGAGCATCACGGACCGGGCCGACGCCCCGATGGAGGATGCGGTCGCCCTGATGGTGCGCGAGCGCCTCACGGGCCAGGTCCCGCCGCCCGCCGCCCGCCGGATCGTCGAGCTGTGGCGCGACCATGTCGAGGCCAAGGCCGGCCCGAATCTCGACGGGCTCCTCGGCTCGCTGGAGAACCAGCGCGCCTTCGCGCGCTCGGTGCGCGACCTCCTCTCCTCCCTCGACATGGCCGACGAGACGCCGTTCGATCCGGACGACGAGGACAGCGAGGACGAGAACGAGGCCCAGGACGACGAGCAGACCCCGCAGGACGGCGAGGCCGAGGAGCAGAGCCAGGGCGACCGCGCCGAGATCGACGCGTCGGAGGAAGCCTCCGACGACATCGAGGAGGGGGCGACCGAGGCTGCCGACGCGCCGTCCGGCGAGCTGCCCGAGGAGGCGGAGGACGCCGAATCCGAGGAGGCTTCCGAGGCCTGGCGCCCGCCGAGCCAGCGCGCCAACGAGCCGCGCGGGCCCGACTACAAGGTCTTCAACCCGCGCTTCGACGAGGTGATCCACGCCGAGGAGCTCTGCGACCCGGACGAGCTCGCGCGCCTGCGCACCTATCTCGACAAGCAGCTCGCCCATCTGCAGGGCGTCGTCGGGCGCCTCGCCAACCGGCTGCAGCGGCGCCTCCTCGCCCAGCAGAACCGGGCCTGGGATTTCGACCTCGAGGAGGGACAGCTCGACCCGGCCCGGCTGGTCCGCGTCGTGATCGACCCGTTCCAGCCCCTCTCCTTCAAGCAGGAGAAGGACACGAATTTCCGCGATACGGTCGTGACCCTGCTCCTCGACAATTCGGGCTCGATGCGCGGGCGGCCGATCACGGTCGCGGCGACCTGCGCCGACATCCTGGCGCGCACCCTGGAGCGCTGCGGCGTGAAGGTCGAGATCCTCGGCTTCACCACCCGCGCCTGGAAGGGCGGGCAGTCGCGCGAGGCCTGGCTCAACGCGGGCAAGCCCGCCGCCCCGGGGCGCCTCAACGATCTGCGGCACATCGTCTACAAGTCCGCGGACGCGCCCTGGCGCCGCGCGCGCAAGAATCTCGGCCTGATGATGCGCGAGGGGCTCCTCAAGGAGAATATCGACGGCGAGGCGCTCGACTGGGCGCACAAGCGCCTGCTCGGCCGGCCCGAGCAGCGCAAGATCCTGATGGTGATCTCGGACGGCGCCCCGGTCGACGATTCGACGCTGTCGGTCAATGCCGGCAACTACCTCGAACGCCACCTGCGCTGGATGATCGAGGACATCGAGACGCGCTCGCCCGTGGAACTCCTCGCCATCGGCATCGGGCACGACGTCACGCGCTACTACAGGCGGGCGGTCACGATCATCGACGCCGAGGAACTCGGCGGCGCCATGACCGAGAAGCTCGCCGAGCTGTTCGAGGAAGACGCCGCGCCCGCTCCCGTGCGGGCGGCGGGCGGGCGGCGCTGAGGCCGCCCGCCTCACCGAGAGCCTGCCGCCTCGCACCCCGCGCCCTCGTCCAGAGGCGAGGCGCGAGAGCGGTGCCTTCGAAGGAGGCTCTCAAGGAGATCTCGGAGACCTCCTGAGGGACGCGGCGAGATCTCTTCGGGCCAGCTCAGGACGAGGTCACGGCTGGGATCCGTCGTCTCGTCCCCCGGATCGGGGCAACGGCGCGGCCCGACCGGGTTTCAGGCGACATCCGGACACAACAAGGCCGCCGTGCGGGGCTTTCCACGCGGCGGCCTCGAACGATCGATGGAGCGGCCGGCCTCAGGCGGCGGCCGGGGTCTCGGCGCCGGCGAGCTTCTTCTCGATCTCGCGCTTCAGCAGGCGGGCCGATTGCGACAGCTCGATCTCGCGGGCCTTGACCAGGAAGGCGTCGAGGCCGCCGCGGTGCTCGACCGAGCGCAGGGCATGCGCGGTCACGCGCATGCGGACGCGGCGGTTGAGGGCGTCGGAGGTCAGGGTGACGTTGCAGAGGTTCGGCAGGAACCGGCACTTCGTCTTGCGGTTCGAGTGGCTTACGAGGTGGCCGACCTGCACGGCCTTGCCCGTGAGTTCGCAGCGGCGCGACATAGCAAAATTCCCGTATCGTTCCGTGGGCGGTCAAGACTCGGACCGTGACGGCAGACGCGGCGCTCGCCGCGGGCCGCGCCCAAGCGTGATTCCAGGTCCAGCGGAGTCCTGTTGAAGGCGCGAGCCTATAGGGGACGAGCCCCCTTTGCGTCAAGGCGCAACCGTCGGCGTACTGTGCCCTCGCGGCGACTGGCGGTCGCCCAACACTCTGTTAACCATGGCGGTCGATAACCTTGGGCAGTCCCGCGGGCCTCGCCCGGTGCCCGCGCGAGCGTTGAGGATTCGAATCCGGACCATGTGCGCCACCCTCCCTCGCACGCAACTGTTCCTGCGCGCAGGCCTGATCGCCGCGGCGTTCCTGGGCCTCGGCGCCGCCGAGGCCCGCCCGCGCCACGTCCGCACCGCGCCGGCCGGCGTCACGGTCGATTACGGCGTCAACCTCGCGGGCCTGCCGATCGGCACCGCGCAGCTCTCCGGCGCCTTCGAGGGCGCGCGCTACCGCATGGACGTCTCGGCCCAGCTCACCGGCCTCGTCGGGGCGATCACGGGCGGGATGGGCTCGGCGCGCTCGACCGGCACGATCGCGGCCGGCCCCCAGCCGAGCGCCTTCTCGATCGCGACCCGCACGGCGAGTTCCGGCATCGCGGTGCGGATGGCGCTCTCCCGCGGCAACGTCGTCCAGTCCGAGGTGACGCCGCCCCTCATCGACATGGGCGACCGCGTGCCCGTCACGGCCGCCAACAAGCGCGGCGTGATGGATCCGGCGAGCGCCCTGCTGATGCCGGCCCACGCGCGGGGCGACCTTATCGACCCCGAGAACTGCAACCGCACGCTCCCGGTCTTCGACGGGGCCACCCGCTTCAACGTGGTGCTGAGCTACGGCGAGACCCGCACCGTCGAGAAGCCCGGCTATTCCGGCCCCGTCCTCGTCTGCAATGCCCGCTACCAGGCGGTGGCGGGCCACCGGCCGGACCGGCCGGGCGTGCGCTTCATGGAGGAGAATCGCGACATGTCGGTCTGGCTCGCCCCGGTCGACGGGACGCGGGTGCTGCTGCCCTTTCGGATCGCGGTGCGCACCACGCTCGGCACCAACATCATCGAGGCGACCCGCTGGACCCGCTCCGGCGCGACCGCGACGGCGGCGGCTCCGGCCGGGGCCGTGGCCAGCCTCGACCAGCGCTGAGCGGACCATGCGCCGCGCCGCCAGGCTCGCTCCGGCTCTCGTGGCGGCCTCCCTCCTGCCGGGCGGCGCCGCGGCAGCGCCCCTCGAGGCCGGCGGCTCCTGCGGGGGCAATGCCTATTCCTCCGCCCAGCTGATCGAGGGCCGCCCGCCCCGGCGCGGGCCGATCACCAGCGTGCCCGACACCCTCTGCGCCGACCTCAAGGGGCCGCGCCCCTCCGTCAACATCGACATCTACGGCGTGCCCGGCCTTCAGGTCGGCGGGCAGGCCACCGACGGGATTGGCAGCCGGGACACCGCGACCCCATATGAGGGGCAGCCCCGGCGCGGCGCGCGGTCGCCCGGTTCCCGCTTCAGGGGCGATTGACCGCGCCTCGCGCGCGGACCATCCCCCCAAGACGCGCACGCCCGCCCGAGACGCGCACGGCGCACCACCGGCCGACCGGCCGAAGGGATTGCCCCGACCTGATGAACCGCCGCTCCCTCCCCCCGCAGGCCCGCTCGCGCGGCGTCACGGCGGTGCTCGGGCCGACCAACACCGGCAAGACCCATCTCGCCATCGAGCGGATGCTCGCCCACCCGACCGGCATGATCGGCCTGCCGCTGCGGCTGCTCGCCCGCGAGGTCTACCTGCGGGTGGTCGCGCGCGTCGGCGCCGACAGGGTGGCGCTCATCACCGGCGAGGAGAAGATCAAGCCCGACCGGCCGCGCTACTGGATCGCGACGATCGAGGCGATGCCGCGCGACCTCGACGTCGCCTTCGTGGCGATCGATGAGATCCAGCTCGCCGCCGACATGGATCGCGGCCATGTCTTCACCGACCGCATGCTCTACCAGCGCGGCCGCGAGGAGACCCTGCTGATCGGCTCCTCGACCATCGAGCCCCTGGTGAAGGCGCTGATCCCGGGCGTCCACACCACCACGCGCCCGCGCCTGTCGCAGCTGAGCTTCGCCGGCGAGAAGAAGCTCTCGCGGCTTCCCCGCCGCACCGCCATCGTGGCCTTCTCGGCCGAGGAGGTCTACGCCATCGCGGAGCTGATCCGGCGGCAGCGCGGCGGCGCCGCCGTGGTGCTCGGCGCGCTCTCGCCCCGCACCCGCAACGCGCAGGTCGAGCTCTACCAGTCGGGCGACGTCGACTACCTCGTGGCCACCGACGCGGTCGGCATGGGGCTCAACCTCGACGTCGACCATGTCGCCTTCGCGGCGAACTGGAAGTACGACGGCACCCGCTTCCGCAAGCTGACGCCGCCCGAGATGGGCCAGATCGCGGGCCGCGCCGGGCGTCACGTCGCGGACGGCACCTTCGGCTCGACGGGGCGCTGCCCGCCCTTCGAGGCCGAGATGGTCGAGGCGCTGGAGACGCACAGCTTCGAGCCGCTTCGCATCTTGCAATGGCGCAACCCGGACCTCGCCTTCCGCAGCCTCGGCACCCTGCGCGAGAGCCTCGACGAGCATCCCCGCGAGGCCGGCCTGACCCGCGCGCCGATGGGGGAGGACCAGCAGGCTCTCGAGATCCTGATGCGCGAGGACGACATCCGCGACCTCGCGGCGAGCCCGAAATCCGTGCAGCGCCTCTGGGACGTCTGCGGGGTGCCCGACTACCGCAAGGTGCATCCCCAGACCCATGCCGACCTCGTGGCGCAGCTCTTCCGCTTCCTGATGCGCGGCATGGCCGGGCGCATCCCGGACGACTGGTTCGCCAAGCACGTCGCGATGATCGACCGCACCGACGGCGACATCGACGCGCTCTCCCAGCGCATCGCGCAGGGGAGGACGTGGACCTTCGTGGCGAACAGGCCCGACTGGCTTCTCGACCCGGAACATTGGCAGGGCGAGACTCGTCGGGTAGAGGACAGGCTATCCGACGCCCTGCACGAACGCCTCGCGAGCCGTTTCGTCGACAGGCGCACCAGCGTCCTGATGCGGCGCCTGAGAGAGAACACGATGTTGGAAGCCCAAATCACCGCCGGCGGGGACGTGACCGTCGAGGGGCAGCATGTCGGCCATCTCCACGGCTTCCAGTTCGTGCCCGATCCGGGCGCGGAGGGGCATGAGGCCAAGACCCTGCGCAGCGCCGCCGAGAAAGCGCTGGCCGGCGAGATCGAGGCGCGGGCCGACCGCTTCGCGGCGGCCGCCGACGCCTCCCTGGTGCTGAGCCACGAGGGAATCATCCGCTGGACCGGCGACCCGGTGGCGAAGCTCGTCGCCGGCGACAAGCTGTTCGAGCCGCGCCTGCGCCTGATCGCCGACGAGGGCCTGACCGGCCCCGCCCGCGAGAAGGTCGAGGCGCGCCTCGCCGCCTGGCTCAAGGCCTACGTGGTGCGCCTCCTCGGCCCGCTCATGGAGATCGAGACCGCCGCCGACCTGACGGGGCTCGCCAAGGGCATCGGCTATCAGGTGGTCGAGGCCCTCGGCGTGCTCGAGCGCTCGAAGGTGACGCACGAGATGCGCAGCCTCGACCAGGAGGGCCGCGGGGCCTTGCGCCGCCACGGCGTGCGCTTCGGCGCCTACCACATCTTCCTGCCGGCGCTGCTGAAGCCCGCTCCCCGCACCCTCGCGGCCCAGCTCTGGGCGCTGCGCAACGGCGGCCTCGAGCAGCGCGGCCTCGACGAGATCGCGCATCTGGCGGGCTCCGGCCGCACCTCCATCAAGGTCGATCCCGAGATCGCCAGGGGCCTCTACCGCGCGGCGGGCTTCCGGGTCTGCGGCGAGCGGGCCGTGCGCGTCGACATCCTGGAGCGGCTCGCCGACCTGATCCGCCCGGCCATCGCCTACCGGCCCGGCACCACGCCGGGCGATCCGCCGGCGGGCTCGGCCGATGGCGAGGGCTTCGTCGCCACGGTCGGCATGACCTCGCTCGTCGGCTGCTCGGGCGAGGATTTCGCCTCGATCCTGAAATCCCTCGGCTACGTCGCCGAGACCCGGCCCGGCCCTGCCATCACGGTGCCGCTCCTGCCGGCCGCCCCGACCGAGCCCCTACGCCCCGCGGCGGCAGCATCCGAGGGCCCGACGGCCGACGCGCAGGCCGAGGCCGCGGCGGCGGTCGAGGCCGTGAGCGAACCCTCCGAGGACGGAGATGCCGCGCAGGCGTCCGAAGCCGCGACGGCGGAGACCGGCGCTGAGGCGCAGCCGAGCGACGAAGCGCCGGCTCCCGCCGCTCAGCCTGCGGACGCGTCCGAGGCGGCTCCCGCATCCGATCCGGGGGACGCGCAGGAGCCCGCGATCGTGCAGGAGCCCGCGGTTGCGCAGGAGCCGACGGACGCGCAGGAGCCCGCGCCCTCCGCAGAGGAGAGCAACGCGGCCGAGCCGTCCGCGCCGGAGCCGGAGCCGGACGCCGTCGCGGCGGCGGAAAGCGGTACGGACGCGGCGACCGCGGAGGAACCGGCCACGGCCGAGGCGGCGGAGCCCGCCACCGTCGAGGTCTGGCATCTCCACCGCCACCAGCGGCAGCCGCATCACCGCCAGAACCGGCCCCGCGGCCAGGGACGCGGGCGCGACGCGGCCCAGGGCGCGCCGCGCCAGGACGGCGAGGCGCGCCGGGACGGCGGCCGCGACCGGCCCGAGCGCCAGCGCGCGCAGGGCGAGGCGCGCCGCAACGGCCCGGGCGAGCGGCCCGAGGGCGGCCGTCGGGACGGCAACGGCCCGCGCCGCGAGCGCTTCGAGCCGGGCCGCAACCGGCCGGACCGCCGGGACGAGGGCCGCCATGCCGGGCCTCGCGAGGACCAGCGCCCGCCCCGGCGCGAGCGCGCGCCCGATCCGGATTCGCCCTTCGCCAAGCTCGCCGCCCTGAAGGCGCAGCTCGAATCCGGCGAGGGCGGCAAGCGCTGAGCGGCCGCGCAGGATGGCGGACCCGGCGAAGGCGGAACGGCAGCGGCTCGACAAGTGGCTGTGGTTCGCGCGCTTCGCCAAGACTCGCTCGCTCGCCGCGCGCCTCGTCGCGGAGGGGCATGTCCGGGTGAACGGCAAGCGGGCCGAGGCGCCCGCCAAGGGCATCCTGGTCGGCGACGTCGTGACGGTCGCGGCCGCCCACGTGACCGCGCTGGTCCGGGTGGCCGGTCTCGGCGAGCGGCGCGGGCCCGCCCCAGAGGCGCGGCTCCTCTACGTCGATCTCACGAAGGCCGAACCGGGCCCGGACCAGCCCTGAGGCGCGGCCGGTCATTGCAGGGGGGCGACACTTCCGTCCCGAGGCGGGCCCGGGCGGGGCCTACGTCGTGAGCGCGCTTGTCAGCCTCCCTGGCAGAGGCTAGAGCCGTTCGAATTGGGGGCCGCCCGTCCGGCCCCACGCGTGCGCTTCCCGTTGAGAGGACCGCGCATCTAGAGCGAAGGCTGCGGCCGGGGCCCGACCAGGGGCTCCCAACCCGCCTCGCCGGTGCGCGGATCGAGGACGAAAAACAGCCCATGACCTACGTCGTCACCGACAATTGCATCAAGTGCAAGTACATGGACTGCGTCGAGGTCTGCCCCGTGGACTGCTTCTACGAGGGCGAGAACATGCTCGTCATCCACCCCGACGAGTGCATCGATTGCGGCGTCTGCGAACCGGAATGCCCGGCCGAGGCGATCAAGCCCGACACCGAGCCGAACCTCGAGAGCTGGCTCAAGCTCAACGCCGACTACGCGAAGAGCTGGCCGAACATCACGCAGAAGAAGGATGCGCCCGGCGACGCCAAGGAGTGGGACGGCGTCACCGGCAAGCTCGAGGCGCATTTCTCGGCCAATCCCGGCACGGGCGACTGAACGCCGCGCCGTCGGCCGACCGGTTTCGGAGCTTCGCGGAGCAGGCGCGTCAGGGGCGGCGCGGCCGGGACTGGGACGGGGACCGGCCGAGCGCTATCCCGTGCAAAACCGTGCCGCCGGGCTCGCGCAAGCGCACGCATGAGGCGGCAATCCTTTGATTCGGCGGCTGGATTGTGATACACAATCCTTCTGCCGTCGCTCGTGCCTGACGTGCTCCCTCCGCCCGCCCAAGGCGGTTCCAGGCTTTTCGTGGAAACGGGGTTGCATGCGATCGACCGCTGAAGGCGTCCTCGCTTTCGGTGGCCGTTCCGTCGTGGTGTGGGTGCGGCTGCGCCTGGGAACCGAAGGGCTGCGCGAGCCTGCGAGGCCGAGAGCCGACGGTCGGTGGCAAGAGCCGGGTTTCCCGCCCCGGTTGGACGGTACGGTGCGACGCGATCAGTCGCGCGATGTTCTGGAGGCCCTTCTCGCATGACCACAGCCAAGAAGACGACGGCAGGCCGCCAAGGCTTCAAGACCGGCGAGGCGGTCGTGTACCCGGCGCACGGCGTCGGCCGCATCGTCGCGATCGAGGAGCAGGAGATCGCCGGCTACAAGCTCGAGCTGTTCGTCGTCTCGTTCGAGAAGGACAAGATGGTTCTGCGCGTGCCCACCGCGAAGGCCAACAGCGTCGGCATGCGCAAGCTCGCCGAGCCGGACGTCGTCAAGAAGGCGCTCGACCTGCTGACCGGCCGCGCCCGGATCAAGCGCACCATGTGGTCGCGCCGCGCCCAGGAATACGAGGCCAAGATCAATTCCGGCGACCTGCTCTCGGTGACCGAGGTCGTGCGCGACCTGTTCCGCTCCGAGGCCCAGCCGGAGCAATCCTACAGCGAGCGGCAGCTCTACGAGGCTGCCCTCGACCGCGTGGTGCGCGAGATCTCCTCGGTCAACCGCATCACCGAGACCGAGGCGCTGAAGCTCATCGAGCAGAGCCTCGCCAAATCGCCGCGCCGCGGCAAGAACGAGGTCGAGGCCGAGAGCGACGCCGAGCAGGACGGCGACGACCTGCAGGAGGAGGCCGCCTGAGAGCGGCCGGCGCCACGACCCCTTCTCACGAGCCCGGCGCGCGAGCGCCGGGCTTTTTGTTTGGCCGCGGCTTGCAGGCCGCCCGTCGCCCGCCTGTCGTCCCCCTGTCATGGGCTGCGGCGCATGGTCTCCCGGCCGGCGACGGCCCCCGCGGACCCCGTCCGCAGCATTCCCCTCCGGAGGAGCGGAACTTTCGCGCCCGCGCTTCCGTTGTCGGTTGCCTGGCGTGGGTCCCCGTCGGTGCCGCGGGCACCGTCATGCGCGGCCCCGTCGCAACAGCACTCGAACGAAAGAGGCGGAGGCGGGGATGGCGGACATCGCAGGGATACGTCGGCAGTTCATTCGCACGGCCATGGAAGCCCCCTTCCTCGCCCGCGAGGAGGAACGCGGCCTGGCCGTCCGCTGGAAGGACCAGCGCGACGAGCAGGCCCTGCACCGGTTGATCTCCGCGCATATGCGCCTCGTCATCGCGCTGGCCGGCCGCTTCCGGCATTACGGTCTGCCGATGGCGGATCTCGTGCAGGAAGGCCATGTCGGCCTGATGGAGGCCGCCGCCCGCTTCGAGCCCGAGCGCGAGGTCCGTTTCTCCACCTACGCCACCTGGTGGATCCGCGCCTCGATCCAGGACTACATCCTGCGCAACTGGTCGATCGTGCGCGGCGGCACGAGTTCCGCCCAGAAGGCCCTGTTCTTCAACCTGCGGCGCCTACGCGCCCGCCTGATGCAATCCACCGAGGAACGCGTCGGTGACGAGATCCACCGCCGCATTGCCACCGCGATCGGCGTCTCCCGCGAGGACGTGGCGCTGATGGACGCGCGCCTGTCCGGCCCCGACATGTCGCTCAACGCGCCCGTCGGCGAGGAGAGCGAGGCCTCCTCGGAGCGGATGGACTTCCTGGTGGACGGCGCCGCCCTGCCGGACGAGACCGTCTCGGCGACGGTCGACGGCGAGCGCCGCCTGATCTGGCTGCAGCAGGCGCTCACGGTGCTCTCCGAGCGGGAACTGCGCATCCTGCGCGAGCGGCGCCTCGCCGAGGATCAGGCCACCCTCGAAGCCCTCGGCCACCGCCTCGGCATCTCCAAGGAGCGCGTGCGCCAGATCGAGAACCGCGCCCTCGAGAAGCTGCGCCGGGCGCTCGCCGAGCGCTTCCCGCAGACCGCCGGCAGCGTCTACGCCGGCTAGGCGCATTCGCCGGCCGCACCGTGATGATCCCGCGGGCGCGCGGCGTCAGCCCTGGACGGGCGCCCGCGCGCCGTTGCGACCCGCGGGCGGCCGCGCGAAGACGAGGTGCGGGCGCCGCACCAGCGCCGCGCTCGCCAGGAAGACGAGGCCGGCCAGCGGTGCCAGCGGCAGGTAGGGCGCGAGCGGGCCGGAGGCGGCCCCGCCCGCCACCGACCCGAGATTCATCGCCGCCATGAAGACCTCGAACTCGGTGGCGGCGCCGGCCCGTCCGCGGCTCGACCGCATCAGGGCGGGCACGAGCGCGACGATGAGGAGACCCGGCAGCACGCTCGTCAGCCCGAGGATGACGGGGCCGCCGGGCCCGCCGAGACCGGCGGCGATGAGCCCGCTTGCGAGCGCGAAGGCGGCCGCCGAGGCGAGGAGCAGCAACCGCAGGGCGGCGAGCGGCCCGGCCCGGTCGGACCACAGGCCGACCGCGAGAGCCCCGAGCGTGCCGCTCGCGAGGGCGAGCCCCGCCTGCAGCCGGGACAGGCCGGCCGCGTCCCAGCCCTGTCGCTGCACCAGATCGACGCCGAAGCGCAGCTCGAACAGCGCGAGCGCCGCGTCGATTCCGAAGCAGAGCGCGAGGAGCCGCAGCGCCCGCGGCCTGCGCAACCCGATCGCGAGCCTTCTCAGGAAGCGGCGAAAAGGCAGCGCCCGTGCGGCCTCGCCCGATCGGCGCGCGAGCGACAGGAGGGCATCGCCGGGCGCCTCGCGGACCAGCAGAACGGGTCCCGTCAGGGCGGATCCGAGGCCGAGAAGGAGGCCGGCACTCGCCGCGAGGCCGTGAGCCGGCAGCATCCAGGCGAACAGGGCAGCGCTGAGGCTCGTGCCGCCGATGAAGCCTGCCCGCGTGCAGGCGCTCATGCGGCCGAGCTCGGCCTCCGGGACGTGGTCCATGATGAGGCGGTCGCAGGCGGTGTCGAGGAGCGAGGCGAACAGGCTGTGCCCGAGGAAGACGAGGCCGATCAGGCCGAGGGCCTCCACGCCCGGCACCAGGAACAGGCCGGCGAGCGCGAGGTGGCAGCCGAGGAGCGCCGTGACGCTCCAGAAGCGGCGGCGGCCCATGCGGGCCCGCCCGGCACGGTCGACGACCGGCCCCCACAGCAGCGGCTGCAGCGTCCAGGGCAGGCCTGCGAGGGCGAAGTGCAGGCCGACCTCCGAGACCGGCACGCCCCGCCCGGCCAAGTGGTTGGCGAGTGCCGTGAGCGAGAACCCCGCCACGAGCCCCTGATAGGCATAGGTGGCGGGGAAGACGACGTAGCGCGCCCGGGCGTCGTCCAGGCTCGGCAGGCATCGCACGGACCGGCCGCGCGCAGGCGCCGCGGGCGCTTGCGCGGCCCCCCGGCCCGGACGATCCTCGCCGCCCCCGCCTGCCAGAGGCTCGCCGATGCCCCCCTCCCCCGTCTCGCGCCGCGAGCCTAGCCGAGCCGCCCGTCCGCGGCGAGGCGCCGCGTGACGTCCGGATCCTGGGCCACGCTCGCGCCGGGGCCGGCGGGCGGCACCGCGGTCTGGTCGATCGACCTGCGGGCGGCCGAGGCACGGCTCGCGGCTTGCGGGGCCGTCCTGTCGGCGCAGGAGCGGGCCCGCGCGGACCGCTTCCAGCGCGCGGAGGATCGGGCGCGCTTCCTCGCGAGCCACGCGGCCCTGCGCCTGATTCTCGGGCGCGCGCTCGATGCCGATCCCGGCGCCCTCGCCTTCGCGGCGGAGCCCTCCGGCAAGCCGGTGCTGGCGGAGGGGCAGGCGGTCGCCTTCAACCTCTCGCATTCGGGGGACCGGGCCCTCGTCGGCCTCTCGACGGAGGCCCGCATCGGCGTCGACGTCGAGGCCGTGCGCCCGATGCCGGACGCGGCCCGCGTGGCCCGCAGCTACTTCGCGCCCGACGAGGCCGCCGCCCTCGCGGCCCTGTCGCCTCCGGCGCTCGGCCCGGCTTTCCTCGCCGTCTGGACGCGCAAGGAGGCGGTGGTGAAGGCGATCGGCGCCGGCCTCGCCATGCCGCTCGACCGGTTCAGCGTGTCGCTGCCGCCGGGCCCGGCCAGGCTCCTGCGCTTCCGGGACGGCCCGGAGACCGCCGCCGCCTGGACGCTGGTCCATCTCGATCCGGATTCCGCCCATCTCGGGGCCGCGGCCGTGGCGCGCGCCTCGGCCCGCCCTGTCCTGCTCGCGCTCCCGTCGTGCTGGCCGGATCTCCTGACGGGTCCGGCCGGCTGAGAACGGGCACCGCGCCCACGATTCATTCATAGCGCGACGGATTCATTCATAACGCGACGCTTGCGGCCCGGAGGAGCGCTCGCTATAAGCCCGCTCGCCGGAGGAAGCGCCGGCCTTCGGAGTGTAGCGCAGTCTGGTAGCGCACCACGTTCGGGACGTGGGGGTCGCAGGTTCAAATCCTGCCACTCCGACCAATCTTTCCCGAGATCTTCCCTTAGCCCTTGCGGATCGCGCGTTCCGGCGCCGCCGCGCTCGTCGACAGGTTCCAGCCTCGACGCGAGGATGCGAACGCTCGCGCGCCCGATGACCGGCACGCCCGGCCCGGATGGCCAACGCCCCGCCGGCGGACAGGGCAAGCGGACAGGGCAAGACGGGCACCCCGGCGTGAAACGTCAAAGTAGCATTAAGAAATCTAGTTCAACTTCCTCACGATAGCGTTGGGGGGAATGAAGAATGTTGCGTTCGGCTCTGGGCATTCAACGCAGGCCGCCGGTCGAGGCGGGCGACGCGTTCGCGGTCTCGGCGCCGTCGCAGGCCGAGCAGCGGCTCGTCGCGGCGCTCGAACGGCTCGTCGCGGGCCAGGCCCTGGCCGTCGACGACCTGCCGCCCGGCCCGGCGCGCGATGCCCTGCAGAGGCTCGCGGCGATGCGCCTGCAGGATCGCTTCGGCGACCTCGCCGACAGCGCCCGCCTCGCCAAGGAGGCGTCGGAGGCGGCCATCAACGTGGGCTGGACCACCTACGACGTCGGCCAGATCGCCGGCTCGTCGCAGACCATCGCGAGCGCCACCGAGGAGATGGTGGCCTCGATCGCGCAGGTCGCCGAGACCTCAGAGAGCGCCGGCGCCAAGTCGCACGCCGCCGAGGCCGCGATGACCGCCTGCCTGCACGACGTGCAGCAGGCACGCCAGGCGATGCAGGCCATCCACGACCGCACCATGCAGATTGACGAGCGCCTGAAGGTGCTGCAGGGCGCCATCGCGCAGATCGGCACCATGGCGAGCACGATCGCGGGCATCTCGGGCCAGACGAACCTGCTCGCGCTCAACGCCACCATCGAGGCGGCGCGGGCCGGCGAGGCGGGCCGCGGCTTCGCGGTGGTCGCCGCCGAGGTCAAGGCGCTCTCGGGTCAGACCGCCAAGTCCACCGAGGAGATCCGGACCTGGCTCGGCACGCTCCAGAGCGAGATGGGCCTGATCGCCGAGGCCGTCAGCGAGAGCCGGGAGGCCGTGGCCGGCGGCAACGCCATCGTGTCTCAGCTCGGCTCGCGCATCGAGGAGGCGGAGGCCGGCATCACGCAGACGAGCCATCTCACCCTCGCGCTCTCCGAGATGCTGAGCCAGCAGCGCATGGCCACGGAGGAGATCGCCAAGAACGTCCAGGGCATCGCCGAGAAGTCGGCCAAGACGCGCACCGAGATCGACAGCATCACCGACCGCCTCGTGAAGGCGGAAGGATCCGCCCAGATGACGCTCGACGCGGTCGACGCGGCCTCCCCGGTCTACGGCCTCGTCCGGCTCCCCGCCGACATCGGCGCCTGGAAGCGCCGCCTCGCCCGTGTCCTGGCGGGCTTCGCCCCCGCCGAGAAGGGCGCGGCGGCCATGAGGGATGGCGCCGCGGGCCGTCTCGCCCGCCTCCTCGATGCCGGCCCGCTGGCAGGCCACCGCGCCGTCGCGGTCTTCGCCCAAGCCGAGGAGGCCGCCCATCGCGAGGCCGACCGGATGGTCTCGGCCATCGCCCGCAGCGACTGGGAGTCCGGGACGCCGGCCTACCGCGCCGCCTCCAAGGCCATGAAGGAGATGCTCGACGCGGCCGACGAGCTGGTCGCGGCGAGCGCGCGCTGAGGCCCGTCGCGGATGCGGGGCGCGGGAACCGTGCCCCGCCTCAGGCGAAGGGACGCTCCGGGCCGTTGGCGTCGAGGTGGCGGCCCTCGCGGTCGAGGTGCAGGTAGTTCGTGTTGAACAGCGACACGGCCTGGAGCGCGGCGAGATCCGGGATCGTGAGGTGCCGGCCCTTCAGGACGATCAGCCCGGAGCCGCGCAGCTCCTGCAGTACTCGGTTGACATGCACGTTCGACAGGCCCGTCGCGTCCCCGAAATCGACCTGGGTGACCGGCAGGAGGCAGGAATCGCCCTCGGTCAGCCCCACCGCGCGCAGCCGGATGAACAGCTCGCATAAAAGGTGGCCGACCCGCTCGAGGCCCGTGCGCTGGCCGATATTGACCGTCCATTCCCGCTGGATCGCCGTGTGCACGAGCATCTCCCACCACAGCGCCTGCGTGATCCGCGGATGCTGTTCGGTGAGGTCGAGGAGCAGGTCGCGCTGGATCTCGGCGAGCTTGACGGGTGTGATCGTGCTGATCGAGTGGTCCATCTCGCGCAGCACGAAGATGTGCGGGTCGCAGAGGTCGCCCGGCAGGAAGAACGAGATGATCTGCCGCCGCCCGTCCTCAAGCTGCTTGTAGCGGCAGGCCCAGCCCTCCAGGATCAGGTTGACGTGCTCGGGCGGGTCGCCCTCGTGGATGATGTCCTGGTGCGGCCCGAACAGGCGCACCCTCTGGTTGGCGATGTCCTCGAGCGCCCGCCGGTCGGCGTGGGACAGCCGGGTGAATTGCTCGAGCTTGCGAATGAGATGCTGAGGCACGGCCGGGCTCCCTGCCACGTCAAGGGCACATTAGGCGCTTCCGCTCCGCTCGAACTTCACCTGTGTGAATGTCGGCGCCCGCCGACGGGGACAAAGCGGGCCCGTTCGAGGGGATGCGGGCGCCTTGAGGCCGGATTCCGGTCTCTCGCGTTATCAGGCAGGAGACGAAGGAGACCGGATGCCCCGCTACTTCTTCCATCTGCGCACCGTCGCCGGCCTGCAGCGCGACGAGGAGGGACTGGAATTCGCAGGTCTGGAGCCGGCCTATCTCGATGCCTGCCGGGCCATTCCCGACATGACCGCCGACCTGATGCGGAAGGGCCAGGCCCCGGCGAGCTCGACCTTCGAGATCACGGACGATGCGGGCCGGCTCCTGATGGAGGTGCCCTTCAGCGAGATTCTCGGCAAGGGCCAGAAGCCGCGCCGGCCGCTCTCGCCGGCCCTGACCCGGAAGGCACAGGCCGAGCGGGAGCGCACCCGCCGACTCATCGCCTCGCTCGGCGAGCAGAAGAAGGCGCTTCAGGCCACGCTCACGGAGACGCAGGTCCTCGTGGCGCGCCTGCGGGGCCGCGGCCCCTGACCGCGCCACCCCGGTGGCGGGGCATCTCGCCAGGCGGATCGCCCCGCGGCGGCGTGGAGCGGCCGGGCGGCCCCGTTGCGGGCAGGAACCGGTCGGGCGACCGCGCAGCGTCCCGGGCGGAACCGCCGGCCCGTCAGCCGGTCGCCGACGCGGGCGCGGGATCAGGCTCGGCCAGCTCGCGCACCGTCCGCTCCTCGATCCCGATGACGCCGTTTTGTCCGATGCGCAGGATCCGCGGGAAGTGCTCCGCATGGGCTTCGGCCTCGACGACGGCGAGGATCGTCATGTCGGCGCGGCATTCGGCCAGCACGTCGAACACGGCGCGCTGGGCGGCTCCCTCCAGGCGGTCGATCACCCCGTCGAGGATGAGGATCTCGGGCCGCCGGATCAGGGACCGGGCCAGGTCGATCAGGATGCGCTGGTGCGGCGCGAGGCTCTGGCCCTTGTTGCCGACCGGAAAGTCGAGGCCGCGCAGGTTCACGTCGAGTTCGAGGCCGAACTCCTCGATGACCATGTGGACGTGCCGGTTCACCTCCACTTCGGCGTGCACCTTCGTCCGGTTGATGCGCCCGAACAGCAGGTTGTCGAGGATCGAGCTGCGCCGATTGATCGTCTCCGGATCGTAGAGCTCGACCGCCTCGCCGTGACCGGCGTTGAGGGCCTCCTGGACCGCCTCGCGCGCCTCCACCACGCGCCCCATGATGGCGGGCTCCAGGAGCCCGAGGCGCCAGCGCGGCTCGATGTAGAAGAGCGCCAGCGCCAGGAACGCCTCGGTGTCGGCGCCCCGCAGGGAGCGGTGCTGCGAGACCCGCACGAGCCGCTGCTCGAACTCCGGCAGCTCGTCCGGGGCGATGATGGAGAAACGCCGCCACAGGGGATGGCCGACCGGCAGGTCGCGGAAGATCTCGACGAGGTTCTGGGCGATGTTGATGCCCATGGCGACGAGCTCCTCGAGGAGCCCCTGCCGCGCCAGCACGGCCCGCAGGCGCCCCTCGCTGGCGAGGCGGCGCCCGACGAGGGCGGTCACCCGCGGCACGCCGAACAGCAGGTTTTCGGCGACAGTCGCCTGGCCGTTGTAGACGTTGCGGTCGAACGGGATCACGAGGTCGCCCATCCGGTGCTCGACGAGGTGGACCCGCAGACGGTGGCGCGCCGCGATGAGGCGCTCGGCCAGGGCGCTCTCGGGCCGGATGCTGCTCTGGGCCGCGAGGCCGAACCGGTAGAGGTCCTCCTTCATCCCGAGCCGGGACAGGAGGTCGATGACGCGCCGGTCGAGCTCGGCCGCATCCGCGACCCCGAGGGCCGCGAAGTCGATCCAGTCCTGGCTGATGCTGTCGGGCGGATTGCCGGTCGCCAGCGCCTCGACGAGCCGCCGCTCGCGCGCGGGCATCGGGCCGTCCGCCTGGGTCGGCATGGGCCGGCGGCGCAGGCCGTACAGCACGTTGTTGCGGATCGTGCCCGCGAACAGGGTCGGCTCGGCGCCCGCATAGGCCACCTGCCGGGACAGCACCGCGCGCGGCAGCGTCTGGAGATCGTGCCCGCCGATCCGGACCGAGCCGGCATAGGGCGCGTGCAGGCCCATCAGGGCCCGGGCGAGCAGGTGGGGCGCCTCGCTGCCGGGCGCCAGCACGGCGACCCGCGCCGGCAGTTCGAGGCGGAACGAGCCGACGATGTGGGGCTGGCCGCCATGGGGGCTGCGCAGGCTGAGGCCGTCCGCGCGCAGCGGGCTGCCGAGATGCGCGATCTCGCCCGGCGTCTCCGGCTCGGCCTGGCGCAGGCGCTGCGGCGCGAAATGGGCCGCGATCGTCTCGTACTTCACCTCGACGTCGAGGCGCTGCTGGTCCCAGTCGATCAGCTCCTTCAGCGGCGGGGGCAGGTCGCGGTAGGCCGCCAGCACCGCCACCAGCTGGCCGACATCGAGCTGGCCCCGCAGCGCGAACACGCCGCCGACCGCGTAGAACAGGAACGGCGTGACCTGGGCCAGCATGTTGTTCAGGTATTTCACCATGAACTTGCGCTTGTAGATCTGCAGCCGCAGGTCGAAGAGGCTGTGCAGGCGCGTGCCGATCTCGGCCCGCTCCCAGCGCGCCGAATCGTTGACCCGCACCGCCTCGATCCCGTCGAGCACCTCGCCGATCCGCCCGGCGAACATGCGCGAGGCCAGCTGGCGCTCGCGGTTGAGCTTGAGCAGCTGGCGCCGCAGCCGCGGGATCACCACGACCTGCACGCCGACGATGGAGGCGGCGGCGAGCCCCAGCACCACGTTCTGCATCAGGATGAAGATGAGGGCGGTGGCCGCCTGCGTGCCCAGGAAGGCCGGAACCACGATGGCGTCGCCGATGAAGGAGCCGATCGGCTCGACCTCGTCCTTGATGATCGTGGCCGTCTCCGACGGCTTGATGTCGCGCAGCGTCTCCGGCTTGAACCGCAGCATCAGGGCGAAGAGCTGGAAGCGCAGGCGCCGCAGCATGCGCTCGCCCAGCACCCCCTTCGCCAGATTGATCCAGAACTTGAACGCCCCGTTGATCAGCACGAGGATCAGGAACAGGCCCGAGAGGCCGAGCAGGAGGTCGAGCCGGTCGAGCTGGAAGCCCTTGAAGGCGTGCAGGACGCCGCCGCCGAGCCAGTCCGGCCAATGAATCGTGAATTCGAGGAAGCTCGACGTGCGCTCGCCGTGCGCGAACGCCTTGCCCATGATCGCGTCGTTGACGATGCGCCGCGGGAGATCGAGGGACGCGAAGTAGAACGGCAGGGACGCCAGAACGACGACACAGATCAGCACCTGATCGCGCCTCGAATGGCGCCAGATGTACCCGAACAACCGTGGTTCGAGCTCGTTCATCGTCCTGGTTCCGCGCGGCGCTCGAAGCCCGCTCATGGGTTGGGCAGCGATCCCTCGGGGACCGCGTCGGCGGCGCACGATGGAACGTACGGTGTCGGAACGAGACCGCCGACGTGCGCAGGGCCTGCATATCATATACGGTGCCGCTCCGCCGTGCAGGCCCGAGGATGACCGTGCTGGACATGCCGTCAGTCACGAAGGTAACGCGCGCGGAGGGCGGCCCCCGGCGGCCCGTCCGGCGCATCCTCATCTACAGTCACGACACATTCGGGCTCGGGCACCTGCGCCGCTCGCGCGCCATCGCGAACGCCCTGGCGGGCAGCGGGCGCGACCTGCAGATCCTGGTCCTGTCGGGCTCGCCCGTGGTCGACAGCTTCGCAGCAAGGGAGGGCGTCTCGTACGTGCGGCTGCCGGGCGTCAGCAAGCGCACGGACGGTGGCTATGCGAGCCTGGACGCGCGCATTCCTCTCGGCCGGACGATCGCCGGGCGCATGGCCGTCATCGCCCGCGCGGCGGCGGAGTTCCGGCCGGACCTCGCCATCGTCGACAAGGAGCCCACCGGCTTCCACGGCGAGATGCTGCCAACGCTGGAGCACCTCTCGGCCGAGGGCTGCCGCCTCGTGCTCGGCCTGCGCGACATTCTCGACGATCCGGAACTGCTGGCGCCGGAATGGGAGCGGAAGGACGCGGCCGCCGCCGTGCGGGCCTTCTACGACGAGATCTGGGTCTACGGGATCGCCCGCATCCACGAGCCCCTGGCGGCGCTCGGGCTCGGCCCCGCGGTCGCGGAGCGGCTGCACTACACGGGCTACCTGCGCCGGGATGCGGCCCTGCCCGATCCCGGCCGCCCCGCGCCGGCCCTTACCCGCTCGCCCTTCATCCTGGTGACGCCGGGCGGCGGCGGGGACGGAGCGGGCCTGATCGACTGGGTGATCGCGGCCTACGAGGCCGATCCCGGCATCGCGCTGCCGGCCCTCATCGCCTTCGGGCCCTTCCTCGACCCGCAGGCCCGCCAGGGCTTCGAGGCGCGCATCGCCCGCACGGGCCGGCTCGCGTCGATCACCTTCGACAGCGAGATCGAGGTGCTGATGCGCCGGGCCGAGGGGATCGTGGCCATGGGCGGCTACAACACCTTCTGCGAGATCCTCTCCTTCGACCTGCGCGCCGTCCTGGTGCCGCGCACCGAGCCGCGCCGGGAGCAGCTGATCCGGGCCCGCGCCGCCGAGGCGCTCGGCCTCGCCCGGGTCCTCCTCGAGAGCGAGGGGCGCGATCCGCTGCGCATGGCCGCGGCTCTGCGGGCCTTGCCCGCGCAGGCGCCCCCCTCGCGGATGGTGGTGCCGGGCCTCCTCGACGGGCTCGACGCGATCCGGGCCAGGGTCTTCCCGCAGGCGCCGGCCGATGCGTCGGCCCGCGACGCGCCCCGCCTCCTCGGGGCCTGCTCGTGAGGCCGGCCGGCGAGCCCGCGGCGCCGCGCATCGCGATCGTGGTCAAGGGCTATCCGCGCCTGTCGGAAACCTTCATCGCCCAGGAGATCCTGGCGCTCGAGCGGCGCGGCCTGAGGCTCGACATCTGGGCGCTGCGCCGCCCGACCGATGCCCTGCGCCACCCGATGCACGCGGCCGTGCGCGCGCCCGTGGCCTACCTGCCGGAATATCTCCACCAGGAGCCGCTGCGCGTGCTGCGCGGCCTCGCCTGGGCCGCGCGGCAGCCGGGCTTCGGCCGGCTGATGCGGCTGTTCCGGCGC
Organism: Methylobacterium nigriterrae; assembly: GCF_037106235.1. Classification (NCBI taxonomy): domain Bacteria; kingdom Pseudomonadati; phylum Pseudomonadota; class Alphaproteobacteria; order Hyphomicrobiales; family Methylobacteriaceae; genus Methylobacterium; species Methylobacterium nigriterrae. Next base: position 253,996 of record NZ_JBAWTG010000002.1, read on the forward strand.
GATCTCGCCAGGGATCCGACGGCCAATCGCCTGCGCCGGCTCGGCCAGGCCCTGGTCCTCGCCCGCGAGCTGCCCGACGCGGTGACGCATCTCCACGCCCATTTCCTGCACACGCCCGCGAGCGTCGCGCGCTACGCGGCGCTCCTGAGGGGGCGGCCCTGGAGCTTCTCCGCCCACGCCAAGGACATCTGGACGACGCCCGGCTGGGAGCTTGCGGAGAAGATGGAGGCCGCCGCCTGGGGCGTCACCTGCACGCGCGACGGGCTGAACCGCCTGTGCGACCTCGGCGGCACGGGCAAGGTGAGCCTCGCCTATCACGGGCTCGACCTCGCCCGCTTCCCGCCGCCGCCCCGGCGCCGGCCGCGCGACGGCGCCGATCCGCGCGAGCCGCTGCGGATCCTCTCGGTCGGGCGCCTCGTCGCCAAGAAAGGGTTCGACGACCTCGTCGACGCGCTCGCGCGCCTGCCGCCCGCCCTCCACTGGCGCGCGGCGCTGATCGGCTCGGGAGAGCTGCGGGACGCCCTGGAGGCGCGCGTGCGCGCGGCGGGTCTCGCGGAGCGCGTCGCCTTCCTGGGCGCCCGGGCCCAGCCCGACGTCGTCGCGGCGATGCGCGAGGCCGACCTGTTCGTGCTGCCGACGAAGCCGGCCGCCTCCGGGGACCGGGACGGGCTGCCGAACGTGCTGATGGAGGCGGCGAGCCAGGGCCTGCCGATCCTCGCCACCGACTTCGCCGGCACGCCCGAGCTCATCCGGTCCGGCACCGACGGGCTCCTCGTGCCCCCGGGCGACGTACCGGCCCTGACCGAATCCATCATCCGCCTCGCCCGCGACCCCGAGCAGCGCCGCCGCCTCGCCGAATCCGCGCGGGCGCGGCTCGCCCGCGACTTCACGATCGACCGCGGCATCGACCTGATGGCGGCGCGCCTCGCGCACGCGGCCGGGTTGACGCCGGAGCCGCCGATCCCGGCGCCGGAGGCCGCATGCGCCTGCGGGTCCTGATCGCGGTCACGCATCTCCTGGGTGCCGGCCACCTCACCCGCGCCGCCGCCCTGGCGCGCGCGCTGGCCGCGGCCGGGCACGAGCCGGTGCTGGTGACGGGCGGGCTGCCCGTCCCGCTCGTGCGGCTCGACGGGGTCGAGACCGTCCAGCTGCCCCCCGTTCAGGTCCGCGGCACGGATTTCGGGACGCTGCTCGACCCGCAAGGCCGCCCGGCCGGGCCCGAGACCCTGGCCCTGCGCCGCCGCGGGCTCCTCGACGCGCTCGCCGGGCATGCGCCCGACATCGTGGTCACCGAGCTGTTCCCCTTCGGCCGGCGCGGGCTCGCGGGCGAGTTCACGGCCCTCGTCGAGGCGGCTCGCGAGCGCCGGCCCCGCCCCCTCGTCCTCGCCTCGATCCGCGACATCCTCGTCGCGCCGGATCGGCCCGAGAAGGTGGCCGCGGCCCACCGGCGCATCGCGGAGGGCTACGACGCGGTCCTCGTACACGGCGATGCCGGCCTCGTGCCCCTCGACGCGTCCTGGCCCGTCGACGACGCCCTGCGGAGCCGGCTCCGCTACACCGGCTACGTCGACGAGGGCGGCGCGGTCGCGGCGCCCGCGGGCCCGCGCCGGGGCATCGTGGTCTCGGGCGGGTCGAGCGCGGCCGGGCTCGGCCTCTACGAGGCCGCCGCGGGGGCCGCGCGCCTGAGGCCCGACCTCGGCTGGCGCATCCTCGTGGGCCACGGCGTGGCGGACGAGACCTTCGCGGCCCTCGGCGAGGGCGCGGCGCCGGGCACCGTGACGTGGGCGCAGCCGGGTTTTCGCGCGCTGCTCGCCGCCTCGGCCCTCTCGGTGAGCCAGGCCGGCTACAACACGGCGGTCGACCTCCTGGCGACGGGCACGCGCGCCGTCCTCGTGCCCTTCGAGGCCGGCCGCGAGAGCGAGCAGCGGCTGCGGGCGGAGCGCCTCGCCGCGCGCGGGCTCGCCCGGGTCCTGAGCGAGCGCGACCTGACCGCGCCCGGCCTCCTCGCAGCCGTGGAGGCCGCCCTCGGCGCGCCGGCCGCCGCGTCCCACGGCGTGGACCTCGACGGGGCGGCGGCCTCGGTGGCGATCCTCGAATCCCTCGCGCCCGCCCGGCCGGCCCTGCACCCGGGAAGGCTCCCGGGCCGGCGCCTGCGGGACCTCCTCGACGCGGCGGCCGATCGCGGCCATGCCGTCCCGCTCTGGTGGCGGGACGACGACGCGATCGCCCACACGCCGGCCCTCGACGACCTGCTGGCGCTCGCCGACACGGTCTCGGCCCCGATCCTCGTCGCCGCGATCCCGGCGCTCGCCGAGCCGTCCCTGGCGGAGAGGCTCGCCGACGCGCCGGGACACAGGATCGGCGTGCACGGGCTCAGCCACGCCGACCACGCGCCGCCGGGCGCGAGACCCGCGGAGTTCGGAGAGCACCGTCACCGCGCCGCCCTCGTGGCGGAGGCGGCTGAGGCCCTTCGGCTGGCGCGCGGGCGCTTCGGCCCGAGCCTGCTCCCCGTCTTCGTGCCGCCCTGGAACCGGATCGCGCCGGATCTGGGAGACGCCCTCGCGCGGCTCGGATACGCTGGCGTTTCCGCCGCGGAGGGCGCGGCCATCACAGGACTGGCGCGGGTGGACGTTCATCTCGACCCGATCGATTGGCGCGGCACGCGCAGCCTCCTCGACCCGGACCGGCTGCTCGACCGGCTCGCCCGCCAGCTCGCGACGCATCCGGGCGAGCCTCTGGGCCTCCTCACCCACCACCGCGTCCATGACGCGACGATCCGGACCTTCCTGGCCGACCTCCTGGGCGCGCTCGCCTCGCACCCGGTCGTGCGGCTGGTGAGGCCGGACGATCTGTTCCGGCCGGGCGCGTCGCCGGCGCCGCTCGCGGCGGGTGCGGTCGCATGAGCCCGCTCCTCTCCATCCGCGACCTGACGGTCGACTTCCGCGGCCACGGAAACGATTTCCGCGCGCTGCACGGCCTCTCCCTCGACATCGCGCCGGGGCGGACGCTGGCCCTGGTCGGCGAATCCGGCTCCGGCAAATCGGTGACCGCGCAGGCGATCCTGCGCATCCTGCCCCGATCCGCCGCGATCGCGGGCGGGCGCATCCTGTTCGCGGAGCCGGACGAGGCCGTCACCGACATCGCCGCGCTGCCGGCGAACGGCGCGCGCATGCGCGACCTCCGCGGCGGGCGCATCGCCATGATCTTCCAGGAGCCGATGACCTGCCTGTCGCCGCTGCACACGGTCGGCGACCAGGTCGGCGAGGCCCTGCGCATCCACACGGCCGCCTCGCGCGCGGAGGCCGAGGCGCGGACCCTGGAAGCCCTCGACCATGTCGGCTTCCCCGACCCGAAGCGGGCGCTGCACACCTACCCGTTCGAATTGTCCGGCGGCCTGCGCCAGCGCGCCATGATCGCCATGGCGCTGATCATGCGCCCCGCCCTCCTCGTCGCGGACGAGCCGACCACCGCCCTCGACGTGACGACGCAGGCCCAGATCCTGGCGCTGCTCGGGCGCCTGCAGGCCGAGACGGGGATGTCCATTCTCCTGATCACCCACGATCTCGGCGTCGTCGCCAATATGGCCCACGACGTCGCCGTGCTCTATCGCGGCCGCCTGGTCGAGGCCGGCTCGCGCGAGGACGTGCTGCGCCGCCCCGGCCACCCCTATCTGCGCGCGCTCATCAAGGCGGTGCCCCGCTTCGACATGGCGCCGGGCGAGCGCCTGACCCCGATCACGCCTGCCCGCGTCACGATCCCGCAGCGCCCGCCGCCGGTGCCGCCGGCGGGCCCGATCCTGGCGGTGGAGGGCATCAGCAAGGTCTTCACCCTGCGCTCGGGCCGCTTCGGCGCCGAGGCCCGCCTGATCCACGCCGTCTCGGACGTCTCGCTCGAGGTCCTGGCGGGGCAGACGCTCGGGCTGGTCGGCGAATCCGGCTCGGGCAAGACCACGCTCTCGAAGATCGTCATGCGGGCGCTCGCGCCGAGCGCGGGGCAGGTGCTGTTCGATGCCGGGGCGGGCCAGCGCGACGTCCAGGCGCTCGCGGGCGCCGACCTGTTCGCCTATCGCCGTGCCGTGCAGTTCGTGTTCCAGGATCCCTATTCCTCGCTCGACCCCCGCATGACCGTGGGGGAGATCCTGGGGGAGCCCATGGAGATCCACGGGATCGGCCGGCGCGTGCGGCAGCAGCGGGCGCGCGACCTGATGGCCATGGTCGGCCTCGATCCCGCCGGCCTGTCGCGCTACCCGCACGCCTTCTCGGGCGGGCAGCGCCAGCGCATCTGCATCGCGCGGGCGCTCGCGCTGGAGCCGCGCGTGCTCCTCCTCGACGAGCCGGTCTCGGCCCTCGACGTCTCGGTCCAGGCCCAGATCCTCAACCTCCTCAAGGACCTGCAGGCGGCGCTCGGCCTCACCTACCTGATCGTCTCCCACAACCTCGCGGTGATCGACTACATGGCCGACACGATCTCGGTGATGTGCCGGGGCCGGATCGTCGAGGCGGCCCCGAAGGCGACCCTGTTCCGCAATCCTGCCCATCCCTACACGCGGGCGCTGCTCGCCGCCGTGCCGGACCCGAGCCCGGACCACCCCCTCGACTTCGCCGCCGTGACGGGCGAGCATTCCGATCCCGCGGCCTGGCCCGAGCCCTTCCGCCTCGCCGCGGACGAGGCCGGTGCGATGCGCAAGATCGAGGCGGGCCACCAAGTCCGGATGGGCGAGGCCAGGGTGAAGCGGGCGGCGTGATGGCGGGTCCTCCTCCCCGGTTGCTCGAACGCCTGCGGCGGCGTGTTCTGTCGCCGTTCTTCGACCGGCTCGGCTACGACCTCGTGCCGGCGAGCCCCGACTGGTCGCATCGCCCGCTGTCGCGGCGCGAGGTGGACACCCTCATCGGAGCGGCGAGCGACAGCCTCGCGCGCGACCTCGCCGCCGCCCGCATCGCCGCGCCCGCCATCGCCGACGACGTGCGGGCGTTCTGGGACCTGATCCCCGCATCGCCCGTTCGGCAGAAGCGGGGCGGCAGCGGCTTCAACGGCGCGCTGCAGCTCTACGTGCTCATGCGGGCGCTGAAGCCGCGGGCCATCATCGAATCCGGGGTTTTTCGCGGTCTCACGACCTGGGTGATGCGCCGGGCCTGCCCCGAGGCCGAGATCCTGTGCTTCGATCCCGACCTGTCCGGCCTGCAATACCGCGATCCGCGCGCGCGCTACAGCCGGCGGGACTGGTCCGAGGCCGATCTCACCGGGTTGGACCGCGCCGCGACGGTGGCCTTCTTTGACGACCACGTGGCGCAGGGGCGGCGCGTCCTCGAGGCGCGGGCGCGGGGAATCGGGCGGCTCCTGTTCGACGACGACGCGGCGGCGCACCGCATCCACGCTCACGGCGGCCCCGCGCACCCGACCATCGCCATGATCGAGGCCGTCAAGATCGAGGCCGTCAAGATCGAGGCGGCCCGATCCGCGGCATCCGTGACATCCGTGACATCCGTGGCCGGCGCGCGCGAGACCGGCTTCGTGGGCGGCGAGCCCATCCGCTGGCTGCGCAACGGCCGCGCCTTCGAGCAGCCGGTGGACGACGCGATCCTGCGCGAGGCCGGCGCCGGCATCGCCCTCGCCCACGCCTTCGACGACCTCCACCGGGCGACGGGCTACTCACCCGCGCGCCTGACCTACGTGGCGCTCGATCTCGGGGAGCCGCGATGATGCCGGGCCTGTCCCGCAGGGCACTCCTCGCCGGCCTCGCCGCGCTGACGCCGCTTCGGAGCGGGCGGACCAGCGCCTCGACCACCGCGGAGCCGCCTGGCCTCGCCGAGCAGGTCCGCGCCGGCACCCTGCCGCCGATGGCCGAGCGGCTGCCGCGCACGCCCCTCGTGGTGGACCTCGCCGCGCGCGGGCGGCGGGAAGGCCAGGCGGGCGGCACGGCCCGGATGCTGATCGCTCGGGCGCGGGACGTGCGCTACCTCTCGGTCTGCTCCTACACGCGCCTCGTCGGCTACGACGCGGAGCTCGCGCTCCGTGCGGACATCCTCGAGCGCGTCGAGAGCGAGGGCGGCCGGGTCACCTTCCACCTGCGCCCGGGCCATCGCTGGTCGGACGGGCACCCCTTCACCGGCGAGGATTTCCGCTACTACTGGGAGGACGTCGCCAACGACCGGGAGCTGAGCCCAGGCGGGCCGCCCGACTTCTTTCTCGTCGAGGGGCGGCCGCCGAGATTCGAGATCGTCGACGAGACGACGGTCCGGTATGCGTGGGACAAACCGAACCCGCGCTTCCTGCCGAATCTCGCCGCCCCCCGCGATCCGCTGATCTACCGCCCCGCGCACCTCCTCAAGCGCGTCCACCCGCGCTACGCCGGGCGCGAGGGGGCCGCCGCGATGGCCAAGGCGCAGAACCTGCGCGGCTGGACCGCGATGCACAACCGCCTCGACGACATGTTCGAGATGACGAACCCGGACACGCCGACCCTCGGGGCGTGGTGCCCGCGCACACGCGCGCCGGCCGCGCGCTTCGTCTTCGAGCGCAATCCCTATTACCACCGCGTCGACGCGGCGGGCTCCCAGTTGCCCTATCTCGACCGGATCGTCATGGACGTCGCCTCGCAGGGCCTGCTCGTCGCCAAGACGAATGCGGGCGAGGCCGACCTGATGTTCCGAGGCCTGTCCATGTCGGACATCCCGAACCTGAAGGAGGGCGAGCGGGCGCACGAGTACCGGACGAATCTCTGGCCGGTCGCCCGCGGCTCGGAGCTCGCCCTCTACCCGAACCTGACCACGGCCGATCCCGGCTGGCGCGCCCTCAACCGCGAGCCGCGCTACCGGCGGGCGCTGTCGCTTGCCATCGACCGGCGCACCCTCAACACCACCCTGCTGTTCGGGCTCGGCAGCGAGGGCAACGACACGATCGTGCCGGAGAGCCCGCTCTTCGCGGCCGAGATGCGCACGCTCCATGCCCGCCACGACCCGGCCGAGGCGGACCGCCTCCTCGACGCGCTCGGCCTGACCCGCCGCGACGGCTCCGGCACCCGCCTGATGGCGGATGGGCGCCCCCTCGAGATCGTGGTCGAGACGGACGGCGAGGCCTCCCTCATCCTCGACGGGCTGCAGCTCATCGCCGAGTTCTGGCGGGAGGTCGGCCTGAAGCTCCTCGTCAAGCCGCAGGAGCGCACCAACCTGCGCCGCCGCTCGGTCGCGGGCCTCACCGTGATGGTGGCGGCGCAGGGGCTCGACCTCGCCGTGCCGACCGCCATCATGCCGCCGACGGAGCTGAGCCCGGCCCAGCCCGACCATTACGCCTGGCCCCGCTGGAGCATCAACGTCGAGAGCCGGGGTGCCAGCGGCGAGCCCTGCGACGTGCCGGAGGTGCAGCGCCTCCTCGCCCTCGACGCGCAATGGGGCGGCACCGACGATCCCAACGCCCAGGCGCGGATCTGGCGCGAGATGCTGATGAACCACGCCGAGAACCAGTGGGTGATCGGCACGGTCGCGGGCGCGCTGCAGCCGGTGGTGACCGGCAACGCGCTGGCGAACGTGCCGAGGCGCGCGCTCTATTCCTGGGACCCGACCGCCCTCATCGGCGTGCAGCGGCCCGACGAGTTCTTCTGGGACCAGGCGGACAAGCGCCTGGCGGCGGCGCCATGATCGGCATCGTCCTGCGGCGCGTGCTGACGATGGCGGCGAGCCTGCTCGTCATCTCGGCCGTCGTGTTCCTGGTGATCAAGCTGCCCCCGGGCGACTTCCTGACGAACCGGATCTCGGAGCTGCGCGCCATGGGCGAGGCCGCCTCGGCGGCGAAGGCGGAACTCCTGATCAAGCAGTACGGCCTCGACCGGTCCTTGGTTGAGCAGTACCTGATGTGGGTCGGGCTGATGCCGGGGCCGGCCGGCTTCTCGGGGCTGCTGCAGGGCGATTGGGGCTGGTCGTTCGAGTACGACCGGCCGGTGGCCGAGGTCGTGGGCGACGCCCTCTGGCTCACCCTCGTGGTGAACCTCGCGGCCCTTGTCTTCGTGCACGTGGTGGCGATCCCGATCGCCCTCTACTCGGCGACGCATCGCGGCACGCTCGGGGACGCCCTCGTGACGATCCTCGGCTATGTCGGCCTCGCGGTGCCGGGCTTCCTGCTGGCCCTGATCATGCTGTTCTACGCCAACCGCTGGTTCGGCCTCTCGATCGGCGGCCTCTACGACGCGGATTTCGCCGGCAAGCCCTGGACCCTCGCCAAGGTCCGCTCGCTCCTCGGCCATCTCGTGGTGCCGACCCTGGTGATCGGGCTCGGCGGCACCGCCGCCATGATCCGACGCATGCGCGCGAACCTCCTCGACGAGCTCGCCAAGCCCTACACGGTGACGGCGCGCGCCAAGGGCCTGCCGCCGACCCGCGCGCTCCTGAAGTACCCGTTCCGGATGTCGCTGAACCCGTTCGTCTCGGATATCGGCAACCTGCTGCCGCACCTCGTCTCGGGCTCCGTCCTCGTCTCCCTCGTCCTCAGCCTGCCGACCGTGGGCCCGCTGCTGCTCGATGCGCTGAAGACCCAGGACCAGTTCATGGCGGGCTTCATCCTGATGTTCGTGGCCGTCCTGACGATCGTGGGCCTGCTCATCTCGGACCTGCTGCTCGTCTGGCTCGATCCGCGGATCCGCCTGGGGGCGCGCTGATGGAGGCGGGCGGCACCCGGCACTTCGTCGATGCGGCGCCGTTCGATCCCGCCGCACCCTCGGCGCATGGCCCCGAATCGGGCATCGACACGGCCTCGGCCTGGCAGCTCATCGCCCGCAAGTTCCTGCGCCACCGCCTCGCCGTCGCCTCGGCGGTCGTGCTGGCACTCCTCTACGCCACGATCCCCGCCGTCGAGTTCCTGGCGCCCTACGACCCCAACCGGCGCCACGGTGACTACCTCTACGCGCCCCCGCAGGCCCTGCACCTGTTCCACGAGGGCCGCTTCGTCGGGCCGTTCGTGTATCCCTACCGCTCGCAATTCGACATGGAGACCTTCCGGCGCGGCTACATCGTCGACACCGCGACGCCCCAGCCCGTCCGGTTCTTCTGCCGCGGCGAGCCCTATCGCTATCTCGGCCTCGTGCCGGGTGACCGGCACCTGATCTGCCCGCCCGAGGGCGGGACCCTGTTCCTGCTCGGCACCGGCCGGCTCGGGCGCGACCTCCTCTCCCGCATCGTCTACGGCGCGCGCATCTCACTGGTGATCGGCCTTGCCGGCGTCGGGATCTCCTTCGTGCTCGGGCTGTTCTTCGGGGGCATCGCCGGCTATTTTGGCGGCCTCGTCGACGCGGCGGTGCAGCGCCTGATCGAGGTCGTGCGCGCCCTGCCCGAGCTGCCGCTCTGGCTCGCCCTGTCGGCGGCGCTGCCGCCGAACTGGAGCCCGCTCGCGATCTTCTTCGGCATCACCCTGATCCTCGGGCTGCTCGACTGGCCGGGGCTGGCGCGGGCGGTGCGCTCGAAGCTCCTGGCGCTGCGCGAGGAGGATTTCGTGGCCGCGGCCGAGCTGATGGGCGCCTCGCCCCGGCACGTCATCCTGCGCCACCTGATCCCGAACTTCATGAGCCACCTGATCGCCTCGGCGACGCTCGCGATCCCCACCATGATCCTCGGCGAGACGGCCCTCTCGTTCCTCGGCCTCGGCCTGCGCCCCCCCGTCACGAGCTGGGGCGTGCTCCTCAACGAGGCGCAGAACCTCGCCGCCGTGCAGCTCTATCCCTGGCTGCTGCTGCCGGTCGTGCCCGTGCTCGTGACCGTGCTCGCCTACAATTTCATGGGCGACGGCCTGCGGGACGCGGCAGACCCGTACCATTGAGGCTCTCCGCGACGCTGCCGGACCCGCGAGGCGCCCCTGTTCCGTTCGGGCCGGCACGCTCACGCGACGCCATCCGTGTCGGGTTCGAGGCGCTCCTCGTCCGGGCGCGTGTCTCCTCTCCCGCACGGGAGGAGTGAGACCTCCGGTCGGGCCGAGGTCGAGCCTCGCAGCGGCGCCACTCCGCAGACCCTGCCGGGCGAGGGAGGTGCCGGCGAGAGGCGTGCCGGGCAGAGCGCAGCCGCGTCGCCGTCGCCGACCGAGGAGGGGAAGCGGCCGCGACGGGCCCGACCGAGCGCGCCACCCGCGCGATCGATTAACGTAGGTTGCGCTCCTCGCGCGCGGTTTCGGACCCAAGGCGCAGAAAGTGCGCGAACCATCTCGAAATCGCCGCAACCCTTGATAGGTGTTGAGCTTGGCCATTCGAGGAGGCGATGATGGCGTTCGATCTTGTCTTCACGCAGGCGGCGTTGCGCGCGGCCGGCGTGGCGGGCGACCTGCCCGCGCTCGAGGAGCGCGCGCGCCGCGAGATCGAGGACTCGGCCGCCCTGGAGGAGCGGCTCTTCCACACGTTCGCGACGGAAGACGGCCAGGAATGCATCTGCACCCTGCTCGCCGGCCACGTCGTTCAGGTCGATATCTGCGCGGTCGGGACGGCCTGAGGCAGGTCGGGCCTCGCGCGGCAAAACGCTCGCTTTCTCTCGAAACCGGCCCCGCCCGGGGCAGACGCGGCCCGCCCGCCGGCTATGGTGCGCCGGGTTCGACGAGAGGACGCGCATGGCCCCGGGACCGCGAGAGAGCACGATCGGCGGGCCCGAGCGCGCGCCGCCGGGCCTGTGGCGCATCACGGCGGCCGGGCTCTGCGCGGCGCTCGTCGGCATCGGCATCGGACGCTTCGCCTACACGCCGCTGATCCCGGTCCTGATCGAAGCCCGCTGGTTCGCGCCGGCCGACGTGGTCTATCTCGGCGCGGCGAATCTCGCGGGCTACCTCGCCGGCGCGCTGGCGGCGCGGCCCGCGAGCGCCCGCATCGCCCCCGGCTGGCTCCTGCGCGGATCGATGCTGACGGCGACGCTGGCCTGCCTGGCCTGCGCCGCACCGGTCTCGCTCGCGTGGTACTTCCTCTGGCGCTTCGCGGCGGGCTTGAGCGGGGGCATCATCATGGTGCTGGCCGCGGCCACCATCCTGCCGCACGCGCCGGCCCGGCGCCGCGGGCTCGTGGGCGGCCTCATCTTCACGGGGGTCGGCCTCGGCGTCGCGGCCTCCGGCACCCTGGTGCCCCTCCTGCTGCGCGCGGGCCTCGTCGAGACCTGGATCGCCCTCGCGGTCCTGTCGGGCCTGCTGACGCTGGCCGCCTGGCCGAACTGGCCGCCCGCGCCCAGGCCGGAAGCGGCAATGGCGCATGGAGGGGACCGCCGGACGCGCGGCGTCGCGCCCCGTTCGCTGCCGGTGCGCGCCCTCGTCCTCGCCTACGGGCTCAACGCCGTCGCGCTCGTGCCCCACATGGTGTTCCTGGTGGATTTCGTGGCACGCGGCCTCGGCCGGGGCGTCGACGCGGGCGCGCGGTACTGGATCCTCTACGGGCTCGGCGCGACGGTCGGGCCGCTCGTCGCCGGGCATCTCGCCGACCGGACGGGCTTCGGGCCGGCGCTCCGCCTCGCCTACCTCGCGCAGGCCGCGGTGGTGATGCTTCCGGCGCTGAGCGACGGACCCGCCGCGCTGGCGGTGTCGAGCGTGCTCGTCGGCGCCTTCACGCCCGGCATCGTGCCGCTGGCGCTCGGGCGCCTGCACGAGCTGCTTGCGCACGATCCCGAGGCGCAGCGCGCCGCCTGGAGCCGCGCCACCACCAGCTTCGCCCTGTTCCAGGCAGCCTCGGCCTACGGCTACTCCTACCTCTTCGCCCACACCGCCGGCAGCCATGCCGGGCTGTTCGAGATCGGCGCCGCCTTCGTCCTCGCCGCGCTCCTGCTCGACCTCGCGGTGGGCAGATTGGCGCCGGGCAGGCCCGCACCGGCTTCGGATCGGTCCGGCCTCGGCACCCGGTAGCCGGGGCCGGTCCGCGCAGCGTACGCAACCGGACCGACGCGCGCGGCGGCGGCGGCGCGGCAGGGATCAACCCTTGCACCCGCAACCCGAAAGCGTGCTAAGGCGCGGGCGTTATGGCGGCGCTGCTTCTCATTCTCCTCGTCGGGTGCGTCCTCCCGATCGCGATGATCATCTGGGTCCTGGGACAGAAGGACACCTGAGGGCACACACACGCTGCCGCAATTCGGCTACGCGAACGGCGCTTGATCGCGCCTCCCGATTCGAGGCCACGATGCGGATCCTTCTCGTCACCGTCCTGACCCTGAGCACCCTGTCGCCCGCGGGCGCGGCCGAGCGCCCCGCCGCCCACATGGCGGCGCCCTCGACCTCTCCCGCGCCGATGGCGGCACCGAGCAATCCGGTGAGCCGCGAGATCGAGTCGCGGGCGGACCGGGCTCGGATCAGCGACGACGCCTTCGAGCGGCGGATCCAGGCCTCGGAGGAGCGCGCCGCGCGGTCGATCTGCGAGGGCTGCACCGGCCGCTCGCGCCGAAGCGCCGCCGTGGCGGATCCCGGCGACACCGCGCCGCCCTACCTCGACGATCCGGCCCAGGCCCCGATCGCCGACCAGTGACGCGTCGTCCGGGCCCGTGAACCGGCCCGCCGTCGCGCGTGTTGTCCCGGAAGCGGCGCCGGACCCCGTCCGAGGCGCCGGAGGCCTGCGCGGGCTCCCGCCTGCGCGGCCAGCACCGGAGACACGCGACGATGCGCCCATCGACGGGACTGACTCTCGCCCTCGCCTGCGGCCTCGCGCTGCTCGCCGGACCGCTGCCCGCCGCGGCACAGAGCACCGGCTACGTGACGGGCTTCCCCGGCAAGGATCCGGCCGCCGACGACGAGATCGGCTGGGGCCCGGCCTACCGGCCGGAGACCAGCTTCTCGCAGCCCGGCACGCCGCCGACGCCCGGCGACTTCGCGGGCGCGGCCTACCGGGCCCGAACGGGCCGCGGCCCCTACGACGCCGTGCAGGGCCCGGGTCCGGCCCGTCCGATCGGCTACGGCATCCGGGATGAGCGCGAGGGACCGTTCGTCCGGCCGGCTCGGCGGCAGCGGGCGGCCGGATCCCGCGCCGGGCATCGCGGAGCGCAGGCCCTGCACCGCCCGCCGAAGCGGCAGGCGCTGCGTTGAGCAAGTCCTGCGTTGAGCAAGTCCTGCGTTGAGCAAGTCCTGCGTTGAGCAAGTCCTGCGTTGAGATTGCGTCCCGGCGCCGATCCGGGAGATAGGACCGGCTCCGGGCTGCCCGCCCGGCCACGTGAGCGAATGTGCCCAATGCCCGCGATCCCCTTCGACAACAGCTATGCGCGCCTGCCGGATCGGTTCTTCGCGCGCCTGCCGCCGACGTCGGTGGCCGCGCCGCGGCTGATCCGGCTGAACCGCGACCTCGCCCTCGCGCTGGGGCTCGATCCCGGCTGGCTCGCAGGCCCGGAGGGCCTCGCGATGCTCTCGGGCAACGGCGTCGCGGAAGGCTCCGAGCCGCTCGCGGCAGCCTATGCGGGCCACCAGTTCGGCGGGCTCGTGCCGCAGCTCGGCGACGGGCGGGCGATCCTCCTCGGCGAGGTGATCGACCGGGACGGCCGGCGCCGGGACATCCAGTTGAAGGGCTCGGGGCCGACGCCGTTCTCGCGCCAGGGCGACGGCCGCGCCGCCCTCGGGCCGGTTCTGCGCGAGTACGCCGTCAGCGAGGCGATGGCGGCGCTCGGTATCCCGACGACGCGGGCGCTCGCCGCGGTGCTGACGGGGGAGCGCGTCCTGCGCGAGCAGGCGCTGCCGGGCGCCGTGCTCACGCGCGTCGCGGCCAGCCACATCCGGGTCGGCACCTTCCAGTACTTCGCGATCCGGGGCGATACCGAGGCCCTGCGCAGCCTGGCCGACCACGTCATCGCCCGGCACGACCCGGACCTCGCGGGAACCGAGCATCCCTACCGGGCCCTCCTGTCCGCCGTGATCGGCCGCCAGGCCGACCTCGTGGCGCGCTGGCTCCTCGTCGGGTTCATCCACGGGGTGATGAACACGGACAACATGTCGGTCGCCGGCGAGACGATCGATTACGGCCCCTGCGCCTTCCTCGACGCCTACGATCCCGCCGCCGTCTTCAGCGCCATCGACCAGCACGGCCGCTACGCCTACGGCAACCAGCCCCGGATCGCGCTCTGGAACCTGACGCGGCTCGCCGAGGCGCTGCTGCCGCTCCTCGCCGACGGGACCGACGCGGCGGTCGCCGTCGCCGAGGAGGCGCTCGGCGCCTTCGGACCCCGCTTCGCGGGCGCCTATCACGGCGGCCTGCGGCGCAAGCTCGGCCTGTTCAGCGAGCGCGAGGAGGACGCGGAGCTGGCCGCGGACCTGCTGGAGGCCATGCGGGCAGGGCGGGCCGATTTCACGCTCACCTTCCGGCGCCTCGCCGACGCGGCGGCCGGCCCAGCGGGCGATGCGGACATGCGCGCCCTGTTCGAGGATCCCACCGCCTACGACGCCTGGGCCGGGCGCTGGCGCCGGCGCCTCGACGAGGAGCCTCGCGCGGGCGAAGAGCGCCGGGCGGCGATGCGCCGGGTCAATCCCGCCTTCATCCCGCGCAACCACCGGATCGAGGCCGTGATCGCGGCGGCCGTGGAGCGGGACGACTTCGCGCCGTTCGCGGAGCTGCTCGAGGTGCTGGCGAACCCCTACGAGGAGCAGCCAGCCCGCGCGCATTACGCCGACCCGCCCGGGGAGCACGAGCGCGTGCACCGCACCTTCTGCGGCACCTGAGCCCGCGGGCCGCGTCCGCCGGAAAGGGCCGGGGCGCGGTCCGCCGCTCACGCGCGGGGCAGATGATTCGTGAGCCCCGCCCCGGCGCGACATCCTTGAGAACGAGAGCGCGGATCAGCGCGGCGCCCGGCCCCGATCCGGCCGCCGCGGAGCGCCTGTTCGCCAGCTGAGCCCCCTCGGCGGCGGCCATCGTCAGCAACCAAATTTTCGATCTTCAGCAACTGTGATGCCGGTCACAGTTACCATGCCGGCTCTCCTGTAAATCAGTTCTCGGCTTCGGGACAAGCTTTGAGCCCATCTCGATAAAAGCCCTGATCATAAATTCTATCAAAACACAGGAGAATGCACCATGGCTTCGAAGTATGGCACTGTCGGCAACGACTACATCGACTTCATCGGCTACGGCAACAGCGACGATTACGGCTTCGGCGATGCCGGCAACGACACGATGTACGGCTGGGACGGCAACGACACCCTCGACGGCTGGACCGGCAACGACACCCTCTACGGTGAGAACGGCAACGACACGCTGCTCGGCTACGACGGCGCCGACTACCTCTACGGCGGCAACGGCAACGACTACCTCTACGGCGAGAACGGCAACGACCATCTCTACGGCGGCGCCGGCAACGACTACATGAGCGGCGGCGCCGGCTACGACATCATGTACGGCGGCGACGGCAACGACACCCTCTACGGTGGCGCCAGCTTCGACGACCTGTACGGCGGCAAGGGCGTCGACACGCTCTCCGGCGGCAACGACGGCAGCGCCGACTACTTCTACTTCGACACGCAGGACACCGGCGACGTCTATCAGGGCAAGGCCGATACCATCACCGACTTTACCGATTCCGACCAGATCTTCCTGAAGGGCTCGTACACCTACGACGCGAGCGGCACCAACGCGCCCGCCGACGGCTCCTACAGCATCTGGCAGAAGGACGGCAACTTCGTCGTGACCTACAACTCGACCAGCGACAGCGGCTACCACGACATCGTGGTCAAGGGCGGCGACCCGCACGGCGACATCTCCTTCTACTGAGACGACACCGGTCCGACCGGACCCGAACCACGCTCCCGCCGGGCCCGGTCCGGCGGGAGCTACTCGTCCTCGGGCGGCCGCCGGCGGGTGTGAGGCGGGTCACGGAAACGGGGCGGTCCAGCCGCTACAACGGGGCATTCCCGGAGACAGCCGCCGCGGGAGACCGGACCCCGGACACCGAACGGTCCGCGACCCGCCACCTGCTCCCGGGCTCATGCCCCGCCCTCGGAAAGCGGCGGTTCGGCGCATCGAACAGAGGATCATCGAGATGGAAACCGAAGCCTTCGAGCGTCCCGCCTCTCTCAAGGTCTGGCATGTCGGACCCGAGCACTTCTTCCCGACCGACCCGGAGCGGTTCGGAAGCCTGCGCGAGGCAATCGCCGCGGCAGGCGACATTCTGATCGAGCCTGGTCGCCATCCCTGGATCGTCACGGAGGACGGCGACCTGCTGCCGCCGAACTGGATCCGCACCCAGCTCCACTGAGCGAGCGTGGCCAGCCCCGGCGTTCAGCGATGCCCGACGGTCACCGCGCGGCCATCGGCCGAGCGGTTCGTCGCGCAACGGACGCGCAGGCATCGTGCGGCCGCGACTGCGCGCACGCTCCTCGAGCACGGCCGTTCGTGTCGCGGCAGCCGCGTTGGATCGACACACCGAAGGCGGACGATACGCGCTGGCGCGATCCCGCATGGCCCTGGATCCTGAGCCTGTGTGAGCAGGCTCACGGACCCTCGCCGCTGGCCCTCTAAGACATGCCTCATGCCCATCCCGCAGGAGAGCGCCCAATGTCCACCGTCATCCCAGCCAACATCGCCATCCTTCCCGCCGACGAGCGGCGCCGTGCGGGCACGGCAGCGCGCACGGCGATTCGCCGGCAGGTCCGCATCACGGGTCTGATCGTTCTGGCCCTGGTGGGCGGGGTCGGCGGCTGGGCGAGCTTCACGAAGATCGACGGGGCGGTGATCACCGCCGGCAAGCTCGTGGTCGAGAGCGCGGTCAAGAAGGTGCAGCACCCGACCGGCGGCACGGTCGGCGAGCTGCGGGTGCGCGAGGGCGACCGCGTCAAGGCCGGCGACATCCTGATCCGCCTCGACGACACCCAGCCCCGCTCCAACCTCGACATCGTGCTGCGCGCCCTCGACGTGCTGGCCGCGCGCCGGGCCCGCGAGGAGGCCGAGCGCGACGGCGACGTCGCGGTCACCT